>JALYLP010000097.1 GCA_030774195.1 Actinomycetota bacterium
AGGTCCGGCGCATCCCGGAGCCACTCGATCATCAGCCTTGGGACGTAGGGCTTCAGCAGTCCTCGAACGGCTGCATCTGCGGTCGATGATGCGTACGGGGTCGACGCCATGATCGGTTCCCTGACGCGAGTGGGCCTTTGAGTCTATATCGCCGCCGAGGGCCGGAATGCCGCGGGATGGGGCTGGCTGGCGCACAGGAAAGACCGCCACCCCTCGTTTGCTTCCGGAACACCCGACCGGCTAGCGTGCCCGAGATGGAACCCAACGAGGAGATCAGCCAGGCGCTGGATGAAGCGCGCCAGCGCCGCAAGACCCTTCACGATGCGATCGTGCACCTCGAGAAGTCCATCTCGTCGCCCGCCGCCGGAAGGATCCCCGACTGGACCGCGAGCGTGCTGAAGGAGATGACCGAGGTCCGGGACGCGTTCGGGCAGCACGTCATGGTGACCGAGAAGCCCGACGGCCTCTACGACGAGATCCTCGAGCGGGCCCCCAGGCTCGAGAACAACGTCCATCGGCTGCGCGAGGAGCACCCCGAGATCGTCCAGCGGATCGACGAGACGATCGCCCGCCTGGAGCAGGTGGAGATCGGCGAGGACACGTGGCCCCTCGACGGGGCACGGGACGACCTCCAGCGGTTCATGGGCTCGGTGATCCGTCACCGTCAGCGGGGAGCCGACCTCGTCTGGGAGGCTTACAACGTAGACATCGGCGGCATCGAGTAGCGCTCGGTTCCTCGGCCTCGCTGTTCCCGTACGCTTCCGAACGTGGTTCGGATCGCGCTCGGGCAGCTGAATACCACCGTCGGTGACCTCGACGGGAACGTGGCGCACATGGCCGACTGGACCGCCCGCGCCACGAACGAGGGCGCCGAGGTCGTGCTCTTCCCGGAGCTCGCGATCACCGGCTATCCGCCCGAAGACCTGGTCCTGCGTCCCGAGTTCGTCGAGGACAACCTAGCGGCCCTGCAACGACTCGCGAAGGAGACGGCCGCCGGGTGCGACGTCATCGTCGGATTCGTCGACCGGACCGAGGCCGGGCTGCACAACGCCGCCGCGCTCCTTCGGGACGGGACGATCGCTGCGCGCTACGCGAAGAACAAGCTTCCCAACTACGGCGTGTTCGACGAGAAGCGCTACTTCGTCCCCGGGACTTCAAGCACGATGGTGACGATCGGTGGCAGCGACGTCGGACTCTCCGTCTGCGAGGACGCGTGGCTCCCCGGTCCGCCGTTCGACGCGTACGGGGGCGTCACGTTCGTCGCGAACATCAACGGCTCACCGTTCGACGTGGGGAAGGCCCACGACCGAACCCACGTGCTTCGCGACCGCGCGCAGGAGACCGGCGCTTGGATCGTCTACGTGAACGCCGTGGGCGGCCAGGACGAGCTCGTGTTCGACGGCGGCTCTCTCGTGATGGCGCCCGACGGAACGATCACGTGCTGGGCCGCCCGGTTCGACGAGGACCTGGTCGTGATCACGCTCGAGGACGTCGCGTCTCATGCGGAGGCGCGCGCGACGTGGCCCGACGGGGCCGAGGAGGTCTACCGCGCGCTCGAGGTCGGCGTCGGCGACTACGTCCGCAAGAACGGCTTCCGGGAGGTCACGCTCGGGCTCTCGGGCGGGATCGACTCGGCGCTCGTCGCGACGCTCGCCGCGGACGCCCTCGGACCCGAGGCCGTCCGTGCCCTCGCGATGCCGTCACCGTACTCGAGCCCTGCATCGGTCACGGACGCGGTCAACGTCGCGGAGCGTCTGGGGATCCGTCTCGACACGGTCGCGATCGACGAGATCTTCGAGGCGTACCGGCGCGCGCTCGCCGACCTCTTCGGGGGAACCGCGGGGGGCGTCGCCGAGGAGAACCTCCAGGCAAGGATCCGCGGCAACCTCCTCATGGCCCTCTCCAACAAGTTCGGTTCGATGGTGCTCGCGACCGGGAACAAGTCGGAGTACGCGGTGGGGTACGCGACGCTCTACGGCGACATGTCGGGTGGGTATGCCCCGATCAAGGACGTCCCGAAGACGCTGGTGTACGAGCTGTCGGCGTGGCGCAACGCTCATGCCGCTGAGCGGGGCGAGACGCCTCCGATCCCACAGAACGTGATCGACAAGCCGCCATCGGCCGAGCTCCGGCCGGATCAGCTGGATACCGACACCTTGCCCTCGTACGACGTCCTCGATCCGATCATCGAGGCGTACGTCGAGGATGATCTCGGGGTGGACGAGATCGTCGAACGGGGAATCGCTGAACGGGAGACCGTCCGGCGCGTCACCTCGATGATCGACCGGGCCGAGTACAAACGCCGCCAGGCGGCGCCGGGCGTCAAGATCACGCCGAAGGCGTTCGGTCGGGACCGGCGACTCCCGATCACGAACCGCTACTCGGGGTGACCGGATACGGTTCTCTACCATGTGCGCAGGGCCGGTAGCTCAGCCAGGTTAGAGCAGGGGGCTTTTAACCCTCGTGTCGCGGGTTCGAATCCCGCCCGGCCCCCCGGACGCCCAGGTCAGATCCGGGCCCGGCCAGTTCGTGAGCGAGGGTTCTTTGGCTACGTGCCGGCGCCCGGCGGGGGTCCGAGGATCGTTGTCCCGTGCGCAGCCGCCATGGCAGCCAACCTCTCGAAGTCCGGCGGACCTGTTGGGGCATCGGGCAGAACGTGGGCGGTCGCCGGTTCGCCCATCTCGGCGAACATCCCTTCGTGTCCCGATGCGCCGGGCGTGATGAGAAGGAGGAGGCTCGCCTCGGGCGTGTCGAGCCGGAAGGTGTGAGGAGTCCCGGCCGGCGCGAAACCGAAGCCGCCTTCGGCGAGGCGGGTCTCACCGTCGGCCAAGACCAGGGTGACTTCACCCGATGCGACGAAGAACCCTTCGTTCTCCCGCTCGTGGCGATGCAATGGGGCGGCGAATCCGGCAGGCCCCCGCACGTCGCACAAGGAGTACTCGCCGCCCGTCTGTGCACCCAATGCCTTCCATGTGTACAGCCCGCCTAGCACCCACATCGCTTCGCCATCTTCCGGCCCGAGCCAGTAGGGATGTAGTCCTGCAGTCATCGATCTGACTCCTATTCCATCGTGGAGATGCCCGGCCGGGCAGTGCCTCGGCGGGCGACGATCATTCGTCAACGTACCTGATGACGATGTGAGACGACTCCGCGGCTCTTGAAACGAAGGACTCACAGCCGGATCACAGCCCTCGTCCAGGGACCCCTCCGATCGGTGGTCCAGATTTGAGACCGACGATGAGGAGGTCTGCGATGAGGGTCGGACGGGACACCAGAACGACCAGGCGAACGCGCCGTCATCCCGCGAAGCACGCAAGACGGGTCACGCTGTTCGTCAGCCTCGCCGCTATGGTCGGCTCAACGGCCACCTTGGCGATCAGGGAAGCTGTGGCAACCGTCGCCGCGACAGGCGCTTCGTCGTCCCCGTCCGACCAGACGTCGACGTCCGGGTCTTCGACGAGCTCGGCGACGAGCCCGACGCAAACGCCGTCCATCAACTCCGGATCAGCGGTGCCATCGACGAACACGTCATCGGGAACGCCGATCACCTCATCTCGTGGCAGCTGAGATCCGTTTCCCGTCGATGGGGTCCGAGGCCCATGTCGTCGTGACCGGCGACCCTCGCTTGCTTCGCATGGCCCGGGCACGGATCGAAGAGCTCGAGCGACGGTGGAGCCGATTCGTCCCCACGAGCGAGATCAGCTTCCTGAACTCGCACCGCGGTGCTCCTCACCCCGTGTCGCCGGACACGTTCCAGCTGGTCGACCGCGCGATCAGGGGATGGCGTGCCACGGGCGGCCGCTTCGATCCGACGATCTTGGGCGACCTGATCCGCGAGGGGTACGACCGGCCGTTCCAGGCGGTGGCGCTCGATCCCGGATCGGGCGTCAGCGTGCTCCGACGCAACGCGGGCGGCATCCGGACCGATGCTGAAGCGCAGACGATCGAGCTGCCGAGCGACGCCGGATTCGACCCGGGCGGCCTCGGCAAAGGTCTCGGAGCGGACATCGTCGTCGAAGAGCTGCTCGCCGCCGGCGCGGAAGGTGCCTGCGTGAACCTCGGTGGCGACCTGCGCGTCGAGGGGGTCGGACCCGATCACGGCCGCTGGCTGATCTCGGTGGATCACCCGACCGAACCGCGGCCCGCCGCGCTGGTGGCGCTCGCGGCCGGGGGTGTCGCGACCTCGACCAGCCTGAAGCGAGCCTGGACGGTCGGGCGCCGGCGCCGCCACCACCTGATCGACCCGGAGACGGGGCACTCCCTGCAGAGCCCCGCGGTCGCCGTCACGGCTCTCGCACGTGACGCCGCGTCGGCGGAGATCGCCACGAAGAACGCGCTCCTGGCCGACGCAGGATCCGAGCTGGCTGCGCTCGAGGAGCTCGGCTCCGACGGCTTGATCGTGACCGGCGACGGCGGCGTCGAAATGACCGCCGGAACAACCCGATTCCTCATCGACGAGACGAAGGGAGGTGACGCGGCGTGAACGGGATGTTCCCGTGGTACGTGGCCCGAACCTCCGGCCTGATCGCGTGGGCGCTGCTCGCCGCGTCCGTCTTGTGGGGCTTGGCTATCTCGACCCGGGTCCTCAAGGGACGCCCCCGACCCGCCTGGCTCTTGGACCTCCACCGCTACCTTGGAGGGATCGCCACCGTCTTCGTCGGCGTGCACATCGTGGCCCTGCTGGGCGACACCTATGTGCACTTCGGACTGGCATCGGTGCTGATCCCCTTCGCGAGCAGCTGGCACCCCGTCGCCGTCGCATGGGGGGTCACCGCTTTCTACCTCCTTCTCGCCGTCGAGATAACGTCCTTGATCCGCACGCGGCTCCCGAAGCGACTGTGGCGCGCCACCCACTACGCGAGCTTTCCGCTCTTCATCGTGGCGACCATCCATGCGCTCTCCGCGGGAACCGACGCGCGCACGTGGACGTTCGAGGTGGTCGCTGCCCTCACGGTGGTGGCGGTGGTCGCCCTAACAACCCTGCGGATCCCGAGCCACGTGCAGCCTCCTCGCCGAGTTGCGGCTCCAACCCCTCAAAGGCCAGACGGAGCACAACCATCGGGTCGCGCAGCGTAGGCGCCGTCCGACTCTGGGTCGACTCACAGCTCCGTCTGCACCTGGTCACGGTGATGTCTCTGACCATGGCATGTGGAGCGGCGAAACGTTCGTCGCCGGGAGAAGGAGGAATGATATGGACAGCGAGGACATGACAAAGGGAGCGAAGCCTCCGCGTCGGTCTCGGCGACTCGTCGCTGCCGGGCTCGTCGTGAGCGGGCTGCTCGCCGGCGGCGTCCTGGCAGGTTCACAGGTCGCCAACGCGGCGAGCACGTCGTCCACCTCGAGCGCGCCCACGTCGGCTGCGACGTCGGCCCCGAACGGAGGCGCCGATCCGGTAACCATGAGGCACGGTCCGGGCGAAAAGCTGCTCACCGACGGCACGGCCTCCAAGGTGAAGGCGGCAGCACTGTCCGCGGTCCCGGGCGGCACCGTCATCCGGGTCGAGACAGACTCGGCGGGTTCGCCGTACGAGGCACATGTGCAGAAGTCCGACGGAAGCATCGTCACCGTGAAGATCGACGACAGCTTCAAGGTGACGAGCACCGAGTCCGGCTTCGGCGCGGGCGGACCGATATCCGCGAACGGATCCAACGCCTGATCGCGGTCGGAGACTCGATCACCGCACCGAGGGCCCCGGCGACCCGCCGGGGCCCTCTCTGCGCTCCGTCGCGGAGTCCGATGTCGCGGCTACGCTGCCCGTCATGCGACGGGTGAGCCTCGGTTCCTGGGACGTGTGGATCCCGGAAACGGCGCGGGAGCGCGCACGCGGGCTCCTCGGTCGGTCGGGACTGGAACCGAACGAGGGACTCCTATTGGAACACACCCGATCCGTTCACACGTTCGGGATGCGCTTCTCGATCGACGCGGTGCTCCTTGACCGGGATGACCGCGTCACCGGCGTCGTTCGCCTCTCGCCCAACCGCGTGCTCCTCCCACGACCGCACGTCCGTGCCGTGCTCGAGGTCGCCGCTGGAGAGGGTCGGAGGTTCACCCCGGGAGCTCGCGTCGGAAGTACCACTCACGATGCTCAGAGCAGCGCCCATCCGGCGCGAAGCGAACCACGAGGACGCCGTCGTACTCGACCTTGACCGGATCCCCGACGTTCCGCGTGAACACGTGCCAATCGATGACGGCCTGGTCGCCGCCGTCGGCCGAGAGAACGTCGTACGTCAGCTCGACGTCCTGTTGGATCCCGGCTACCCAGCGCCTCGGTGGATAGCGCCGCGACGTCGCTCGGAACGTTCGAGATCCAGGCGGCTCGATAGACCTCCATCCGAGCCTACCGAGGCCCTATGGGCGTCGCTATACTGCCCGGGCCCCGACGGAACCTCGGTCCCCATCGTCTAGAGGCCTAGGACGCCGCCCTTTCAAGGCGGAAGCACGGGTTCGAATCCCGTTGGGGGCACGCAGAGGCACTTCGGCGCCGACGCGCAACCACATATCTGCGCCTGTGGAGGAGTCCGGTCGTCCTCATCGCCCTGTCAAGGCGAAGATCGCGGGATCGAAGCCCGTCAGGCGCGCTAAGCCGCCACCGACGACAACGGCACGTCGGGGGTGCCGACGACGCCCAGGCCGTCGAAGATCTTCCTGCTCTCACCGGC
>JALYLP010000098.1 GCA_030774195.1 Actinomycetota bacterium
GTCGGTTCGAATCCGACCGCCAGCTCCAAGAGACCGGCCGAGCCGCAGCCTCCGCGAGGGTGGGACAATCCGACATGATGGAGACGAGGGAGCTCGGCGACCCGCCTTCCCTGTCCGCCGCTCGCGACGCGCTCGAGGGACATCGGTGGAAGGAAGCCTTCGACCTGCTGTCTGAGGCCGACCGAGAGGAGTCGCTCGAACCGGACGATCTCGAGGCGCTTGCGCAGGCGGCGTGGTTCACGGCGCAAGCCGATCTTGCCCTCGAGATCAAGGAGCGGGCGTTCAAGGCACACCTGAACCGAGGCGACCGCACACGAGCCGCCGCCAGCGCGTTCGACATCGGGCGTGAGTACGCCTCGAAGCGGAAGGATTCGATCAGCTCCGCCTGGGGGAGCCGGGGCGAACGTCTGCTCAAGGGGGAGCCCGAGAGCTTCGCGCACGGCTACCTAGCGCTATGGGAGAGCAACAAGGCGCAGTCGGCGGGGGACATCGACGCAGCCGTCGGGCTGGCGTCGAGAGCGGTCGAGCTCGGTGCCCGTTTCGGTGCCCCCGATCTTCAGGCATGGGGTCTCCTCCAGCAGGGGAGGCTCTTGATCACCTCCGGCCGTCCCGATGAGGGGTTCCCCCTCCTGGAGGAGGCGACGATTGCGGCCGTGAACGGTGAGCTGAGCCCGTTCACCACCGGCGTTGCGTACTGCAGCATGATCGCGGCCTGCCGCCATACCACCGACTATCGGCGGGCGAGCGAGTGGACGGAAGCAGCCCATCGCTGGTGCGAACGGCAGGCGATCAACGGGTTCCCCGGGATCTGTCGCGTGCACAGTGCCGAGATCGTGGCCCTGCAGGGTGCGCTGGAACGGGCCGAGGGGGAGCTGCGCCAGGCAACCGAGGAACTGATCGCCTATAACGCGACCCCGCCGCTCGCCGACGGGTACTACGCGCTCGGGGAGATACGCTACAAGCTCGGTGACCTGGACGGCGCGGAGGACGCGCTTCGGCAGGCGCATTCACTCGGCCGCTCACCCCAGCCCGTGCTCGCCCTCATCCGGCTCAGTGAGGGGAACGTTCGTGCGGCCCGCACCGCGATCGATTCGGCGGTGGCCGAAGAGACCGCAGACCCATGGGCTCGTGCCCGATTGCTTCCGGCACAAATCGAGATCGCCGTTGCCGCGGGAGATCCGTCCACGGCGCGAAACGCGGCCGAGGAGCTCTCCGGCATCGCCGATAGGTACGGGTCTCCCGCCCTTCACGCGAGCAAGCACGATGGATGGGGACGCGTGCTCCTGGCCGAGGGAGAGGCCGAAGCCGCGGCCCGCGAGCTCCGCACCGCGATGCGGCACTGGCAGGATGTTGGCGCCCCGTACGAGATCGCGAGAGACCGGACGGTCCTGGCTGCCGCTCTTGTGAAGCTCGGCAACGACGGTGACGCTGGCATGGAGCTCCAGGCCGCGGAGACGGAGTTCGAACGGCTCGGAGCCACGAGAGACGTCGCGGCAGTGAGTGAGGTCATCCGGTCGACGGCCGAGCGCGATGCGGTCCCGGTCACGACCCGGAAGACGTTCGTATTCACCGACATCGTTGGCTCGACGAGCTTGGCGGAAGCCATGGGCGACGAGGCGTGGGAGCATCTCCTCCGATGGCACGACGACACGCTGTGTGCGCTGTTCGAGGCACACGCCGGCGAAGTTGCGAACCGAACCGGCGACGGATTCTTCGCAGCGTTCGACTCGGCCGAGCGCGCGATCGGATGCGCCGTCGGCATCCAGCGCGCGCTGGCAGAGCATCGCCGCACGCACGGTTTCGCCCCGGGGGTGCGCATCGGCGTTCACGCCACGGAGGCGAACCGTAGGGGTACCGACTACAGCGGGAAGGGGGTTCACGCAGCTGCCAGGATCGCCGCCCTGGCCGAAGGAGGTCAGGTGCTCACGTCGGCCGAGACCGCCGCCGAAGCGGGACCGTCGTTCGCGACATCGGGGCCCCGGTCGGTCGCGCTCAAGGGAATCTCCGCCGAGATCGAGATCGTCGCCGTCGCCTGGAGCTGAACTGCCCGGCCGCGGGAGAGTACGGTAACGGCTCGGCATCGAGGGCCGGCCAGTCGGAAGCTCCAGAGGAGGACACATGCGCAGGATCCCGCTCGTCGTCCTGCTCGGAATGCTGTTCGTGCTCGGTCTCGCCATTCCGGCGTCGGCCGGACCGGGAGACGGGATCGGGAGCCGCGTCGTCATCGTCGGCGGCGTGGACGTTCCCGCGGGCAAGACCGTCGACACTGTCTTCGTCGTTCGTGGTCCGGTCACCGTCGAAGGCACCGTGACCGGATCGGTCGTGTCGATCGATGGGCAAGTCACCATCTCCGGCCACGTGGAGGGCGACGTCGTCGCGATCAACGGCCCCGTCGAGTTGACCGACGGAGCGAGGATCGACGGCGACGTTGCGTCGCGTCTCACACCGAAGGTCGCGTCCGGCGCGACCGTCTCGGGCTCCATCCGAGGGATCAACACCCATCTCACGGTCGGGGGTCTGTTCGCCGCCCGCTTCGCGTTCTGGGTCGCCGCGTCGATCTCGATCCTCATCCTCGGACTGCTGCTCCTGGTTTTCGTTCCCCGCGCCGGCGCCGCGCTGCTCGTCACTATGTCCGCCTCGACGGGTGCCTCCGTCGGCGTCGGCTTCCTGGTGTTCTTCGGCCTTCCCGTGATCGCGATCCTCGCGATCGCGATGCTGGTAGGGATCCCACTCGGGCTGGGGATCCTCCTCGCACTGATGCCGATCTACACCGTGGGCTACGTCGTGAGCGTCTGGCTGGTGGGTCGTCAGATCATCCGCGCCCCGTCGAGCCCCTTCCTCGCCTTCCTGGTGGGGTGGGTGATCCTCCGGGCGCTCGCGCTCGTGCCGTTCCTGGGCGGGCTGCTCTGGTTCGCGGGAGCGGTCTTCGGTTTGGGCGTGCTGGTCGTGAGCGCGCGGCGGGTCGGCCGGTCCCGGGAGCGCCGCGACGCTGTCCCAATTCCCCCTGCGCCTGCCTGAGCGGCGGACGTCAGGTTCTCGGCAGCCCGACGAACCGCCCATAGAGCGCGTCGAGCGAGGCACGCAACCTCTCGAAGTCCGGCGACAGGAACTCCCGCTGGAGGTCATCCTTCAGCCCGGTGCGGAGCTCCGACGGGCGAGGAACGACCTTCTCGAACTTCGGGCCCTCCTCGAGCCGGGTGCGGTAGTCGGCGTCGATCTCTTCGAAGACACGAGCGACGTTCTCCTCCGTGTGCTCGAAGACCCTGAAC
>JALYLP010000099.1 GCA_030774195.1 Actinomycetota bacterium
GGCGAAGGAGAGGGACCAGGCGGCGGAGGGCGGCCGCCGACACCCGCACGCACCCGGCGCTCACCGACCGCCCGAGCGAGGCTGGGTCGTTCGTCCCGTGGATCGCGAGCTGGTCACCTGCCGTCCAGCCGTCCGGTAGGTGCGACTGGATGCCGGAGATGCCGAAGGCGTATCTCCCAAGCGCACCACCAGACGGGAACGACACGCGGTCGGTGACGAAATAGCGGCCGATCGGAGTCGGTGAGGAAGGCGCGCCGATCGCCGCGGGCGTTCCGAAAAGGACCCGGCCGCGCCGCTCGACCACGACCCGGTGCCTGGACAGATCGACGTCGACCTGGAGGAACGTTGATCTATGCTGGAGGCCGCGAAGGGGGATCCAGCCCATCGTCCCCGTCGCGCTGTACGGGACCGCGAGTTCGCCGAACCGTCCGTTACGACTCACGCGCTGCACCCAAGCGACGGTCGGGGTCCGGTAGTACTTTGACCCGGCCGGGAGGATGCCCACCACTCTTCCCTGCCCGGGCCGCGCGCGCATCGCGAAGTCGTGGGTGATCCGGACCAAGAGGGAGGATGCTGACGTCGGCTCGCTCCGAGCGGCATCGGCGATCGTCGGCGCGGTCTCCGACGAAACATCGACGGCGGGGCGAGATCGCGCGGCCCTCGCGTGGGTCCCCGGCCTCGTGGCCGCGTCGTAGATTTGCGTCGCCGACGCGAGGGGAAGGCCGAGGGCAAGCACGGCGGCGACAGCTGCGGCGAGCACCGAGCCTCGAACAGAGGTCGACCTCATGGCCCGCATATCGACCCGGAGCCGCGCGGGCTGAAGTCAAAGTCCTTTGTACGCGGGGGTTCAAGAGGCGCTGGGTCGAACTTCGTGATGCGACCGCCCGGCACGCGCGACCGGCTTAGGGCTTCCCCCGGGGAACAGCCTCCACCAGCGCGCGGGCCAACGGCGGAACACCCGCTGTCAGGTCGCTCAACCGCGTGTGGAACCGCGCGCGACACAGGAGAGCGTGACCACAAGTTCCCTGGAATCAGTAGGGGGATTGGAAACCGCATTTGCGAGTCCTGGCCGTGATTCTGGTCGCCCTGCTCACGCTGATCGTCGTGGCTTCGTTCGTAATGGCCGTCCGACGAACTCCTCCTGGCCGCGCAAACACTTGGGTCACTGGATCAACGACAGGCGACTGCCAACCGGCCTAGTGGCCTCGCCATCCTCTGCTGCGTCACGCTCCAGCTATCAGCCCACCTCCTCCGGTCATAACCAGGTCCATTCCATATGGGCGTTGGTGCGCCTCACACGGATATGACGACCTTCCCTCGAGCGCGCCCGGTTTCGAGATAGCGAATCGCGTCTGCTGATTCGCTCAGCGAATACGTCCTGTCGATGACCGGCGTGACGCTACCGGCTTCGATGAGCTCCTTCAGGACGACAAGTCGGTCTCCGGGATCTTTGGTGCCGCGGAAGGGGTGCAGATGGCGCACGAAGGGCGATATCACAACCAGCTTGGCGAAGCGGCCCAGGCTCCCGAACCACCGATGGCCCGAACGTCCGTACTGGTCGAAGCCGCTGAGCACGTACGTCCCGTCCGGAGTGAGCGCGCGTCGGCACTCCGACCACGTATGGTTCCCTTCGATGTCCAGGATGAAGTCGTATCGCTCGTCGCGCCGGGTGAAGTCCTCCTGCGTGTAGTCCAGGACCTGGTGCGCCCCGATCGACCGGAGCATCTCGAGCTTCCCGGTGGCATCCACCCCGGTCACGTGCGCTCCATACGCCTTGGCGAGCTGCACCGCGAAGGCCCCCACCGCCCCACCGGCGCCGTTGATCAGGACCTTCTGTCCCGGTTGGGTCCGTCCCTCATCGCGCACGTGCTGCACCGCGAGCGATCCGGACGTGGGGACGGCCGCGGCCTGCTCGAACGTGAAGCTGGCCGGCTTCAACTCGAGCATGGCCTCCAGCACGGCTGCGTACTCGGCGAGTGCGCCGCCGTTGCGCCACAGGTTGGCGAGCAGGCTCTGACCGAAGACGTCGTCGCCCGGCCGGAACCACCTGACGGCCGATAACTGAATCAGCCGACGTTAAGGCCCCAGTCCGGGCGCCGCTCGTCCACGTCCGGTGTGTCCGTGAGCTGGACGAGGCCGGTGCCGTCGCTCCGGACGATGTACAGGTCCTCCTGCCGGTTCGCTATCAGGCCGAACACGATCAGCGTCCCGTCGGGTGACCAGTTCGGCGCGATTGCATGGGCTCCCGGCGGGAGCCCGGCGACCGCGATCTCCTGGATGTCCGACCCGTCGGGATGCATCAGCATCAAGCCGCCGCCGGTCCGCTGGAATAGGATCCACTCGCCGTCGGGTGACCACCTGCCGCCCGAACGCTGGGCGACGCCCCACGGGGTGATCCGCCGGAGCCCGGTCCCGTTGGTGTTGACGACGAAGAGAGCGCCGGCGTTCGGTTTCAGGTGTCGGGTCGGGTCGCCGGCGATGAACGATATCCGCGTGCCGTCCGGCGAGTACGCGGGGTTCCCGCCGGGAGCGGTTGCGACGTGAGTGAGGTCTCCTGCGTCCGACGCCCGAACGGTATATATGCCGCTCAGCTGTGTTGGACCGGGCTCGGTGAACCCTTCGAGCGCGAGGCGGGTTCCGTCGGGCGACCAGTCACCGCACCCGAGGTTCAGTTTCGGCGGAGCTACAACAGGAAGTACCCGGTAGCCGGAGCCGTCGGCGTTCACGACGACCGGTCGGAGCGGCGCCCCGGGATACTCGCTCCCGGTCACCTGCATCTTGGTGCCGTCCGGCGACCACGCGGCGCAGTCGGTGAACGTAACCGGCAGGGCGACCTCGCCGTTTCCGTCCGCGTCCACGCTGAACAGGCGGATGCCATCGACACCCGGAACCGCGCGCCCGTACACGATCCGCCCGTTCTTGCTCGGCTGGGCTGGGAGGTTCTTGTCCGCCCTCGGGAAGGCCTTCCCGATTAGCAGAGCGGCCGCGACGGCGACGGCGCCGGCGACGAGAACCGCACCGATTCGCTGGTTGCGCTGCTTGCGGGCCCGGTAGTGCTCGAACCGCTGGATCGTGCCGGGCTGGGAGGCCGACGTCTGCATCGCCTCGACACGGTGGCGGAACCGATCTGCGGCACGACGGGCGCGCTGATCGAGCGTCATGTTGTCCGGTCCTCCTCGATCCCGAGGCGGCGGGCGAGCGACCGCCGCCCGTTGAACAGCTGCCGCTTGACGGTGCCGGGCGCCATCTCGAGGATCTCGGCGATCTCAGCCACCGGCCGATCCTCGAGGTAATACAGGGTCACGACCTGCGCCTGCCGGCGAGGGAGCGATCGGATCGCCGTCCAGAACTCCGGATCATCGGCCCCGAGGTCTGGCACCGTGGGCTGGGCGGCGAGGACCATCCTTGCCAGCGCCTTGGCCTCGACCGCCCGGCGCCGGAACGCGGAGACCGACAGGCTGGCGACAACCCTGCGCACCCAGGCGCCAGGTTGGTCGTAGGTGCCGAGGCGATCCCAGTTGCGATGCGCTACGATGAACGCCTCCTGGGCAAGATCCTCCGCCCCCCAGCGGCTTCCCGAGAGCGCGTAGGCCAGGCCCACGACCGCCGCGAATTCGCGCCGGTAGAAGTCCTCGAACCGCTCCGAGGAAACCACGACGACGTCATCGTCCCGCTCCGTCTCCCTCCGCATGCTGAGCGACATCCTGACGCGATGCGGCACCGCGTGCCAGCGGACAGGCGTGGGAGAGCGACCGGGAACAGCCGATGAGCGGACCCGTGCAGCGGCAGACCCGGTCATGAGCGTGCCTTCTGTCCTATACCGCTATTGGCTGCGCTCCCAGTCGGCGAACTCCTCGTTGCGAAGTGTTTTCTTGACCTGAACGAGGTGCGTGCCATCCGCACGCGCCGTAAAGAGGTCCACCTGGCCCTTCGTCTCGAGGTAGAGCGAGAACACGATGTTGGCGCCGTCGGGCGACCAGCTCGGGCCGCAGGCGAACGAATAGTCGCCACCGGTCCGGATGGGGATCTGTGCCACGCCTACAGACCCGTTTCACGCTCGACGCACCGGTGCCTCAGGACGCGGGTCCCCAATCGATCGATCGGGGCTTGAACTTCGAGGGGCCCAGGATTGCGCGCACTTCCTCGCCATCGGGACGCATCCGAAAGAGGCTGAACCTCCCGTGATCCTCCAGGCGGAACACGATCCACCGTCCGTCGGGCGAATAGGAACCGAC
>JALYLP010000100.1 GCA_030774195.1 Actinomycetota bacterium
GCCGGATCGAGCGTGACGCTGACGGCAGTCCTTCCGGAACGCTGCACGAAGGCGCGATGGCGTTCGTCGGGGATCTGGTTCCCCCATCACGGCCCGACCTGGTCGCTCGAGGGTTGCTGAAAGGTCAGGCGTACCTGCATTCGCTCGGCATCACCGCATGGCAGGACGCGATCGTCGAGTCAGGCTCCGCCGACTGGACGGGCTCGTTCGAGGCATACGTGGAAGCCGCCGAGGAAGGAACGCTGACGGCGCGCGTCATCGGAGCGCTCTGGTGGGACCGGAAGGCCGGGCTCGAGCAGATCGACAGCCTCGTCGCGCTCCGGGAGCGCGGCGTGACCGGACGCTTCGCCGCGACGTCGGTCAAGATCATGCAGGACGGCGTCTGCGAGAACTTCACCGCCGCGGTCCTGGACCCCTATCTGGACCCGAACGGCCGGCCGACGGACAACCGGGGGATCTCGTTCGTCCAGCCCGAGCTGCTGAAAGAGGCCGTCACCAGGCTCGACGCGTTGGAGTTCCAGGTCCACTTCCACGCCTTGGCGGACCGAGCGGTCCGGGAGGCGCTCGATGCCGTGGAGGCCGCGAGGCGGACCAACGGGCTATCCGACACCCGCCCCCACCTTGCACATCTCCAGGTGGTCCACCCGGACGACCTCTCACGGTTCCGGTCGCTCGGCGCGGTAGCCAACGTCCAGCCGCTCTGGGCCGCTCACGAGACGCAGATGGACGAGCTCACGATCCCGTTCCTGGGCGAGCCACGATGGACGTGGCAATACCCGTTCGCGAGCCTGATCCGGAACGGCGCGACGCTGGCGATGGGAAGCGACTGGTCGGTCTCGAGCCCCAACCCTCTGGAGGAGATCCACGTGGCGGTCAACCGCGTGATGCCGCCGAACTATCCCTACGGAGCGAACCGCGGCGAGGTGTTCCTCCCCGAGGAGCGGCTCGACCTGGAGACGTCGATCGCCGCCTTCACGATGGGGTCGGCGTTCGTGAACCACCTCGACCGCGAGACGGGCTCGGTCGAGGTCGGCAAGCTCGCGGATCTGGCCGTCATCGACCGCAACCTATTCGCTAACCCGCCGGAGGAGATCGCCGAGGCTCGCTGCCAGATGACGTTCGTCGAAGGTGAGCGGGTCTTCACCGCAGCCGACGCGTGAGGCACCGGCCGTGACCCGGGGTCGACGGACCTCGTTGCGAACCGGTGCGCCGCCCCGCACGATGGCTCCCCGCACCGCCTGAGATCGAAGGAGGACCCGATGAGCCAGCCGTTCGACATGAGTCTCGTCCAGCGTGGCGCACGCAACCGCCGCACCCCCTACTACGAGGCCACCCAGAAATACGGCCCCGCAGGGTTCACCGTGTACAACCACATGTACTTCCCGATCCGCTTCGACTCCTTCGAGGCGGAGTACGACGCGCTGCTGAACGGCGTCACGCTGTGGGATGTCGCCGTCGAGCGGTGCCTCGAGATCTCGGGGCCGGACGGGTTCCGGTTCGCGCAGCTCCTCACGCCGCGCGACCTGTCGAAGTGCGCGGTGGGTCAGGCCAAGTACGTCCTGATCTGCGACGGTGACGGCGGCATCATCAACGATCCCGTCATGACGCGGATGGACGAGAACACGTTCTGGTTCGCGCTCGCCTCCTCCGATGCGCTGCTGTTCGCGAGGGGCCTGAAGAACGCCTATCCCGATCTGGATGTCACGATCCAGGAGGCGGACGTCGCCCCGCTGCAGGTCCAGGGGCCACGGTCCAAGGACCTCATGGTCAAGCTCCTCGGGGAAGACATCCTGGATCTCCGGTACTACTTCTGGACCGACGCGAAGATCGCCGGGATCCCGGTGGTCGTAACCAGGACCGGATGGACCTCGGAGATCGGCTACGAGGTCTACACGACCGATACGGCGCGCGGGAACGATGTCTACGAGGCGATCATGGAAGCCGGGCAGGAGTTCGGCATCAAGCCGACCGGCCCGTCGGACATCCGCAGGATCGAGGGCGCCATCTTCAACTGGGGCGCCGACATGACGTACCAGAACAACGCCTTTGAGATGGGCCTGGACCGGCTGGTCGACCTCGACACGGTCTCGCCCGAGGCGAGCATCTCCATCGGGGCGTACCGAGCGATCCGGGAGGCGGGGGTCGACACGAAGATCAACGGCGTCGTCCTCGACGGCGACCCGTTCCCGGCCCTCAACGCGGTGAAGTGGCCGGCATCGATCGATGATCAGCAGGTGGGCAGGGTCACGTCGGCGATCTACTCGCCGCGGCTGACGCAGAACATCGGCTACTGCTGGCTCCCGGCGGATCGCAGCAACGAAGGTCAGAGCGTGACCGTCCTGACCGAGTGGGGGAGCCGCGGAGCCACCGTGGCCCCGATGCCGTTCGTGGATCCCTCGAAGCAGATCCCCGTGTCCTGAAGCTTCGTTCAACGCGTAAGCGCTGGACCCGGGGTCGGTGGACTTGCATCCCGGTCATCCCCTGAACGATGCTTCAAGGGGAGGCCCGGGCTCACCGCCCGGCCCGAAGCTCTGAGGAGGCCGCTCGATGGTCAACGAACGCGAGGAGATGCTCGCTAAGAGCGCAACGCTGTACTTCGGTCCGTGGTATCGACAGTCGCCGTTCTTCAAGGCGACGCTGCGGGCGGGATGTACCGCCTACGACATCTACAACCACATGTACCTCCCGGGGTACTACGACGACCCAGAGGTCGAGTACAAGCTGCTGAACGAAGGCGTCACGCTGTGGGATGTCGGCGTCGAACGGACGGTGCAGGTGAGTGGTCCCGATGCCGACCGACTGATCGACCGGATCACATGCCGCGATCTCACGAAGTGCGCCGTGAAACAGGGCAAGTACCTGCTGGTGACGGCGCCCGACGGCGGGATCGTAAACGACCCGGTGCTGTTGCATCCCGAACCGAACGTCTGGTGGATGCAGCTGGCGGACTCGGACGCCGGCCTGTACGCCTTGGGGATCGCGGCGCAGTCAGACCTCGACGTCGAGGTCTCCTTCCCTGACGTCCACCCCGTCCAGGTGCAGGGCCCGCTGTCGGCCAAGGCGCTCGAGAAGCTCGTCGGCCCCGCGATCTACGACCTCAAGTACTACTGGTGCGACCATTTCGATGCGCACGGGATCCCAGTCGTGATCTCGCGGACCGGGTGGACCGCGATCCCGGGTTTCGAGGTCAACCTGCTGGACGGCGCTCGCGGGGACGACCTCTGGAACGCCATCATGGAGGCGGGCGATGAGTTCGGGATCCGGCCGACCGCACCGAGCGAGGCGCGAAGGATCGAGGCCGGCATCTTCAACTACGGCTCGGACATGCGTCTGACCGACACCCCGTTCCACGTGATGGGGCTCGAGCGACTCGTCGAGGAGCAGCCGCAAGATTACGTCGGCAAGGACGCTCTGGAGAGGATCCGCCGCGAAGGGGTCGACCGCAAGCTGGTGGGCATCGAGCTGCTCGGCGCCGAGCTTCGCGCAGAGATGTCCGAGTACTGGAACGCCTACGAGGGCGGGCAGAAGGTCGGCTACCTGACGGACGCGGTCTGGTCGCCGGGACTCGAGAAGAACATCGGCTACGTATGGGTCCCGATCCGGCTCGCGGAGCCGGGGAACCGGCTGGACATCGAGACCGAGGATGGCGACCACATCGAGGGCATCACCGCGGCGATCCCGTTCGTCGATCCCCGCAAGGAGCGTCCCGCAGGATCGTTGACGTAGTTCTCATGAGCGTGGCGCGTCGGGCCGGGCCCGGCAGCCAACCGCCCGGCCCGGCACCACGTATGGGAACGTATCCACCGGTGCACATCGGAGGTTCCGGCATGCGCAAGATCCTGCTCGGCATCGTGGCGCTCGCGTTCGTCGCCGCCTCTTGCTCCGTCGACCTGACCGGGCAACGCGCGAGTTCCGCGGACGCGCTGTCCAACGGGGGGTTCCCGAACAACACGGCCGAGCCGGTCGCGGCGGTGGTGCGGCGATCCCTGCCGGCGGTCGTGAACGTGACGACCGACGTCTTCCAGCCGGATCAGTTCGGCAACGTCCAGCAAGGTAAGGGGGTCGGTACGGGGTTCGTCGTTCGCCAGGACGGCATCATCGTGACCAACTGCCACGTGGTGGAGGGCGGCTCGAAGATCACGGTCTCCACGTCCGCGCAGACGCCGAAGCAGTACGACGCTCGCGTGATCGGCGGCGACTGTCAGCACGACCTCGCGGTCCTGAAGATCGACGCCACCGGACTGCCGACCGTTCCGCTCGGCGACTCCGGTGCCCTCGTCCTCGGGCAGCGCGTCGTCGCGATCGGATACGCGCTCGCCCTCGAAGGTGGTCCGACGGTAACGGCGGGGATCGTCTCGGCCCTCAACCGCACCATCACGGTCCAAGATCCGAGCTGCAACGTGTGTAAGAACGGTGCGCGCGTGTACTCGGACGTGATCCAGACCGATGCCGCGATCAACCACGGAAACTCAGGCGGGCCGCTGCTCAACATGGCCGGCCAGGTCGTCGGGATCAACTCGGCCGGCGCCGACACCGCAGAGAACATCGGGTTCGCGATCGCGATCGACTCCGCGAAGGACACGATCCAGCAGGCGCTCTCCGACCCCCTGGCCGCCGCCGCGTACCTCGGCGTCTCATCCCAGACCGTGACCCCTGCCCTGGCGGTCCAGCTCGGGCTCCCGGTCCAGAGCGGGGCGTACGTGATCGCGACCACGAGCGGCGGGCCCGCCCAGAAGTCCGGCATCAGAGACGGTGACGTGATCGTCTCGATCGACGGCACGAGCGTGACGAGCGCGGACGACCTGGGGAGCATCCTCGCCGGGTTTCGGCCCGGTCAGACCGTCACCGTGGACCTCGTCTTGCACGCAGGCGGTCGACGATCCGTCGACGTGACGCTGGGGGCACGCCCGCTGCCGACGCAGTTCCCGTAGGGGCGTCGACACCGGTGCGCTAGCCTTGCCGGCATGGGTGCACCGTTCGAGGCCGGGGAACGAGCCCTGCTGATCGACCAACGCGGGCGTTCCTACGTCGTCGTGCTCCAGCCGGGCGGGACCTACCACACGCATTCGGGCGCGCTCCGGCACGATCTACTGCTGGGGCAGCTGGAAGGTATCCGGCTGGAGACCGCCGCCGGCATGATCGTCACCGCGTTCCGCCCCCGGTTCGCCGACTACGCCCTGAAGATGAAGCGCGGCGCCCAGGTCGTCTACCCGAAGGACCTCGGGCCTATCGTGACGTACGCAGACGTGTACCCGGGTGCGCGGGTCCTCGAGGCCGGAACGGGGTCGGGTGCTCTCACGATCGCATTGTGTCGTGCGGTCGGGATGGACGGGAGCATCGTCTCCTACGAGCTGCGGGAAGAGCATCACGCCCAAGCGGTTCTCAACATCGAGGGCATGTTCGGCAAGGTTCCGGATCAGCTCGACCTGCGGATCGGCGACGTCACCGATGTCGGTCGAACGGGTGACCGGTTCGACCGATGCGTTCTCGACCTGCCGGAACCGTGGGGGCCGCTCGGCGCGCTCGGTGGGGCGCTCGAACCGGGGGCGGTCCTGTGCGCGTACCTCCCCACGACGGTCCAGGTCCAACAACTCGTGCTTGCTCTTCCGTCACACGGGTTCTTGCACATCGAGACCTTTGAGGTGCTCCGGCGTGGATGGCACGTTACCGAGCGGAGCGTCCGACCGGAGCACCGCATGATCGGCCACACCGGGTTCCTCACGATCGCGCGCCGGATCTCCTGACCCGCATGGACCATTTCCTTTCCAGGTCCTAAGCCGTTCGACCGCCTGTGCCGTAGATACTGGACAGGACGGACTCGACCGGGGGCGTTCCCGATCGCGTCGGTCCGCAGGTGTAGATTCGAGACGCGCGGAGGAGGCGCAGATGCCCGGACAAGGTGAGCAGGTCGACGAGCTGCGATCCCAGGTCAAGTTCCTGGAAGAAGAGGTCGGGCTCCTCCGCCGCCGGCTGACCAACGCGCCTCGCCAGGTGTCGATCCTCGAAGAGAAGCTCGTCGAGACGCGCGAGCAACTCGCCAAGGCGATGGGTCAGAACCAGAAGCTTGCCGACGCGCTGCGTGACGAGCGAGACAAGATCGAGGCCCTCGCCGAAGAGGTCGAGAAGCTCAGCCAGCCGCCGGCGTCGTTCGGCGTGTTCCTCCGGGCCAACGACGACGGCTCGCTCGACGTCGTGACCGCCGGCCGCAAGATGCGGGTGATGCCCGCGCCGGACATCGAGGTCGTGAAGATCGTTCCGGGCTCGCAGGTCGTCCTCAACGAGTCGCTGAACGCGGTGGAGGTCCTCGATCCAGACCGCGCCGGCGAGGTCGTCAAGGTCAAGGATCGTCTGGGCGACGACCGAGCGCTGGTCTTCGGTCGCGGCGACGAGATCCACGTCGCGTACCTCGCGGGAGACCTCCTCCAGAACTCGGTCCGCGCGGGCGACAACGTGCTGTTCGATCCGCGATCCGTGGTGATCACCGAGCTCCTGCCCAAGGAGGAGGTCGAGGAGCTCGTGC
>JALYLP010000101.1 GCA_030774195.1 Actinomycetota bacterium
GAACAGGGCATCACCGTCGACGCCTGAGCGCGACCAAGCTCAGGAGCGCCAGCGCCGCGACGGCGATCGCCGCGGCCGCGACAACGGCCACGTTCGAAGCTGACGGCGTCGGCGTTGCCGACGGAACGATGCTCGCGGTCGGCGACGACGTCGACGGCGGAGGGACGGTCGCCATCCGCAGCGAGGGGATCCCGCTGCCCAACACGTCGCAGCGGCCTCCGTCACGCACCACGACGCTCCACCGGAGCCGCTTGAGATCCACTCGGCCGAAGAGATCGGTGCCGAGCAGCAGTCGGCCGGGCATCTCGATCGTGAGCGTGTTCCCATCAACCACCGGCGCGTTGAAGGGCGTGTGGCCGCCTTCGGGTACGAACAGGAGCTCGACCAGGGCGTTCCTTCCCGACGCATCGAAGCGTACGATCCGGTTGAGCCGCCGATAGTTGCCGAACGAGACGGTTGGGACGTGTGGATCTCGGACCAGGATGTCCACGCGGAATGGAGGATCCACAGGGTCCGGCACCTGCAGCGGTTGCGAGAAGGTCAGTCGCCACACAGCCGTCGACCCCTCTTCGGCCAGCCACCCCCTCGCCTGGACGAGGTCGGGTGGATCCCCTGCCCCGTGCGTCTCGAGGCAAGCGACGGCGTCACCGCGGGGATCGGCGGCCGCCAGTGCCAGCGGTGCCAGGGCGAGGAGCGCGACGGCGATGAATCGCCGGTTCACGACGACGAGCAGTTGAGCTCTTGAAGCTTGGGGGTGCCGAACCGTGGCGGCCGAGAGAAATCGAATGCACCGGCGAGCGGCGACGCCTGGGCATCTCGGTCCGTCAGCGGCTTGAGTCCGTGGAGGTCTTCGATGAACTTCAGCACCGACGAGAACTCGTAGACGGTCGAGTCGATCGCTCCACCGTCCGGATTATCGCCCGCCCTCGTATATGGCGACATGATGAGCGCAGGCGTCCGAGGACCGAGACCCATGATGTCGTAGTGGGGCGGCTTCACGTGATCGTAGAAACCGCCGAAGTCATCCCACACCATCACGACCGCCGTGCTCGGCCACGCATCGCTCTGGAAGATCGCGTTCAGGTACTGGACGCTCCAGTTCATGCCGTCGCAGATGTTGACGCCGGCGCCGGGATGCTCGTTCGGGCTGCCATCGGGCGGGATCAACCAGGAGACCTCGGGAAGCGTGTTGTCCTGGAGGTCCTTGAGGATCGTATCGGGCGGCTGCACCTTGTTCCACAGCGGACCGAACC
This sequence comes from Actinomycetota bacterium, assembly GCA_030774195.1. GTDB lineage: Bacteria > Actinomycetota > UBA4738 > UBA4738 > HRBIN12 > AC-51. The sequence goes on from JALYLP010000101.1 coordinate 1,254, forward strand.
GGATGTGGCGGATCGCTTGGAGCGCGTTCATCCAGATGTTGGGCTCCGCGTAGTACTTCCAACTGATCCCGGCCTTCTCGAGCTTGTCGGGGAGCGTAGGTATGTCGACACAGGTCCGCGTGTCCACCCAATACTGCGCGATCTTGTAGAGGTTCGCCGGATCGTCGTCTCGATGATCCTCCAGATCCATGATCGTGTGGATGTCTGCCTGCGAGAGATCCTCGATCGGGAACCGTTTCGTGTATTCGGTCGGGTCGTCGCAGTAGTTGCCGGAGTGGTTGGTCGTCGACTTGTTGTCGACGATGCCGTACGACTGTGCGGCCACGGTATAGAGGTGCTCGGGGAAGGTAGGCCCGTACATCGACGTGAAGAAGTGGTCGGCCAGGACGAAGCGATCGGCGAGGCTCCAGTACACCGGCAACGTGCTCCGATCGAACTGCGTGTACCCCGTGAGATCGTCACCCAGCGTCACGCAGTTGAACCCATCCATCTTGCCGCCGTCGATCGAGATCAACCCGGGATCGAAGGCGTGTCCGAGGTCATGGGGGTAGACGTACGGCGCCGGGCTGAGTTGGACGGTCGGCCCTGGCGCCAGGTTGTTGTCGCATTGCAGCGTCTTGCCGACGGTCGCGCCGTCGGCGCCCGGATACTTGCCGAAGTAGTTGTCGAACGAGTGGTTCTCCTTGACCAGGAAGATCACGTGCTTGATCGGGCTGTCGGGGCCGACCTCGACCGGGGTGGGGCTCGACGGACCGGGGCTCGCGCTCGTCGGCGAGCGGCTCTGTCGCGCGCTGGTCGCGCCGCCGCTCGATGGCCAGAACTGCCAGGCGGCGACGAGGAACGCAACCACGAAGGCGGCTGCGCTTCCCCTGCGCCAGGCGAGCTGTCGACGCGTAGGACGGCGCGGGGATGCAGGCCTGAGGTACGGGCCGGGTGACTGCTGCATCGGGCGGAGTCTAGCGGCCGCCTTCCGGCACCGCGAGGGAATCGGTCAGGCGTTCCAATCGATCCAGGACGGCGCTCTCCCCCGGATCCGAGGCCAGGTTCCGGAGCTGCAGCGGATCATCGGCGTTGCGGTACAGCTCTTGGGTTCCGTCGGCGTTCCGAACGTAGGTGTACCCGGCCGTTCGGACGCCGGACCATGCCGGCACGTTCACGTCACCACCCCAGTCGAGCCAGACACCGGGTCGCGCCGTCAGAGCCCGGCCATCCAGCGCCGGCACCAGGCTGACGCCGTCCTGCGGCAGCTCCGGCTGCACCTGAGCGAGGTCGGAGATCGTCGAGGCGAGATCGACGTTCGAAACGAGGGTCGGGTCGGTCCGGGCGACCGACCACGGTGCCCGGATCGCGAACGGCAGCCCGATCGATGGCTCGTACGGATAGCGCTTGCCCTCCAGACGATGGAGTCCGAACTCGTAGCCGTTGTCGGTGAGGAACACGATCACGGTCCGATCGAGCTCGCCGCGAGCGGCGATCGCGTCGACCAGCGATCGGATCGCGTCGTCGACCGATCGCAGCATCGCCCTCTCGAGCAGGTCGTCCCGACGGAACGCCTCGAGCTGGGCGCCCGTCACGGGCGGGAGGGAGGTGACGTAGCCGGGCTTGCCACGCACGTCGTTCATCTGCGCGAGCGACGGCATCGCCGGGGACGCCCCCGCCGATGCGTCGCGGTAGCGATCCGCCGGGATCCACGGCGTGTGCGGCGCGTTCGGCGCGAAGTAGAGGAACCAGGGACGGTCGGTCGGCGCACCGTCCAGGAACGCATCCGCAGCGCCGCCGAGGACGTCCGTGGCATAGGCCGAGGAGGCCGCACCGTAATGGCGGACGTACCCTCGATCGACGACGTCGTAGTCGTAGTAGGAGGTCGACTCGTTCGCGTTCTCCTTCGCGAACCAGCGATCCCAACCGGGTGGAACGAACGGCGCCCGACCCCATGGGTAGGCGTTGAGGTATTTCCCAACCAACGCGGTCGTGTACCCGGCCCGGTGCAGCCACACGGGGAGCGTGTTGGTGTCATCGAGTGAGGGACCGCTGAAATTGTCGCGGACGTGGGTCCGCGTGTCGTACTGGCCGGTGAGGATCGTCGCGCGCGACGGGCAGCAGAGCGGCGTCGAAGCGATCGCGTTCGGGAACCACACCCAGTGGCCGTTCGGGTCCTCGAGCTGCGATTGGAGCCACGGCATGGCGGGTGGCTCCGTCGGCAACGTGTCGAGGGTCTGGTCGTCCGTCAGGACGACCAGGATGTTCGGGCGGGGGTCGGGGG
>JALYLP010000102.1 GCA_030774195.1 Actinomycetota bacterium
TATCCGCGGATGGAGTGGGTGCCGGACCGTACATTCGAGGGGGAGGAGGCGGTCCTCCACGTGATCGAGCGGATCGTTGCCCCGCTGGGCCTTCGGGTCGATGCTGCGTCACCTTGGGTGGATGCGCGACTATCAGACGGCAGCCGGGTGCAGACCAGAGTTCTTAGAAACCCTTTATCTCAGTCGCCACCGTTAGTCGATGCTCGCGCCTCTCTGCTTGTCCGCGAGTGCGGCGTACACCCCGTCCGGGTGGGTCATGCGCCAACTCTCCGCGATCAGGCCGTTCGCGAACAGGTGGAAGATCATCTCCCACAGCTCGACCTGCCGACCGGTCGGTTCGAGGTCATGGTAGCGACCGGAGTGGACGAGCGTGAAGCGAACGTAGTGGGTCACGCGCTTGCCGTCCACCAGTTCATGGACCCACTCGATCTTCTTCTCAGGGAACGCGTTCGCGTGAACCCGGGTGATGTCGGCAAGGTCAGAGCGAGAGGTGGTGCTTCCGTCCTCCTCGTGAAGCACCCAGCCGTCGGCTAAGCACGCGAGCAAGGCGTCGGCGTCTCCCGCCGCGTAGGTCTCCATGAACTGCCGTGCGACCGAGACTTGGCCATCACTCATCGTGACCTCCTCGACGGGCCGCAGTCTCGTCGCTTGCGGTCAGGCCCGTCAATCGTCGGATAGGTACGAGTCTTCGTGCTGGGCCCGTCCTCGATGCCGGGGCTCGCGCGGCCGTCGAGGTCGGGATACGGGCTAGGATGACTGGTCGTCATGAATCATGACGAGGCTCGCGCTTGGGGCATCGACCAAACCCTCCGGGGCGAGACCGTTGAGGTGCTCAGACTCTCGATCGAGGAACCGGCGGACACGTACAGGGTGGAGACGTCGGGTTTGACCGTTAGCTCGGGTTGGCGCCAGCCGTAAGAGCACCATCCATCACCGTGATCGCGCGACCCGTGACCGTGACACGGTCCCCATCGAGATCGACGCCCACGAGCCCGGATCTCGCAGATGCCTGGAGACCGACGAGGGATGTCCGTCCGAGCCGGTCTGCCCAGAACGGTGCGAGCACCGTGTGCGAGCTGCCTGTCACTGGATCCTCGGGGATCCCGATGCTGGGTGCGAACACGCGGGAGACGAAGTCATGCGACTGCCCTGGGTCGGCCACGGCGGTGACGATGAGCGCGGAGGCCTCCAGGGACGCAATGGCGTCGAGGTCGGGCCTCAGCGCACGGACCGAGCGCTCATCGGCGACCAGCGCCAACAGGAAGGCCCCGTTGCCGGTCCGTCCCGTCCAGCCAACCGAAATCCCAAGCGCTTCCTCCGCCCGGTTCCGAGCATCGAAGGGGGCAGGTGGCCAGGCCGGCAAATCCATCATGAGAGCGCCGTCAGGCCCCTGCCTCACGGTCAGCACACCGCTTCGGGTGGCGAAACGGACCGGCTCGGCCGCGCCATCGTCGAACAGGCAGTGAGCGGCGGCGAGCGTCGCGTGCCCGCAGAGGTCGACCTCGACCGCCGGCGTGAACCAGCGGAGTCGGAAGTCGGCGTCCGGAAGCTCCTCGCGGATGACGAACGCCGTCTCCGAGAGATTGATCTCACGGGCGACCGAGGCCATCCACTCGTCCGAGGCCGCCCGATCGAGCACGAGGACCGCCGCCGGGTTCCCGGTGAACGGACGGTCCGTGAAGGCGTCCACCGTCCTTAGCCGCACCTGTGGCACAGAAGGACGCTACCCATACGCCCGGAGATCCTCAACTCGCTTCGCTCGGAGATCTTCTCCAGCTCGATCCCCCTCCCACGGGCTTTGCAAAGGCCTAGAAGCTTCGGGCAGACTCGTAGCTGACACCGATCAGGAGAGGAAATGCCATGCGCGACGGGGCAGTTTCGATCGTCACGGGTGCAGGCAGTGGGATCGGTCGTGCGACGGCAATACGTCTGGCGTCTGATGGCGGGAGGGTCGTGGCGGCCGATCTGAACGAGGGAGCGGCCGAGGAGACACGAGCGCTCGCCGGTGGCATCCGCGGCGAGGTTGTGCCCGATGCCGTCGACGTACGAAGTCCCGAGCAGGTCAACGGCCTGGTCGCTCGCACGGTCGAGAGGTACGGGCAGGTCGATTCCATGATCGCGAACGCTGGCGTGCTCCTCCTCAGGCCCTTCGTGGATACACGGCCGGATGAGCTCGACCGCGTACTCGACGTTAACGTCAAGGGCGTCTTCTACTGCGGACAAGCGGCAGCCCGAGGAATGATCGCCTCCGGACGCGGCGGCCGGATCGTCAACATAGCGAGCACGTATGCCGAGGTCTGTGATCCGGATGTCTCCGCCTATTGCTCATCGAAAGCGGCTGTGCGGATGCTCACGAAGGTCATGGCTGTTGAGCTCGGGCCATTCGGGATCCGGGTGAACGCAGTGGGGCCGGGACTGACCCAGACGCCGATGGTCGGTGTGTACTCAGCGGACGAGGTCGCGGAGGTCGAGCGGAACACGCCGCTGCGACGTGTCGGAAGCGCCGAAGACATCGCCTCGGCAGTCGCGATGTTGCTCTCCGACGACGCGGGGTGGGTCACGGGAGTCACACTCTTCGTAGACGGTGGGGCGATGCTCGCTGCACCGTAGTTCGCTTTATGTCCCCGGGTATCCGGCGGAGTCGCGCACGGCAACGCCGACACCTAACCGTGGCCCTGCACCCGGGGCGTACGGCGACGAGGGTCGTGCTTCCTGCCGACGAGAAGGCGGCTATGGCACGGATGGGAACGCTCGTCTGGGACCACACTCGGACTTGGCGTCAAACGTGGCGGTAAGCGGGGCCTCCGCGGCGCGATACTAGAGACTCCGCCGTGTAGGGGTCCAGACCAGATTTCGTCGAAACCCTTTATGGCTCGTTACCGACCAATTCGACGGGCGAGTCGGGGGTGTGCGGCGCGGCTGGGTCCAGCCAAGGTCTTCCTGTGGTGGTGGCGCGAGGTCACCGTCACCCGTTCAGGTCGGGGACCCGCCGCTCCACCCTGACCGCTAGGTTGCCAGCGGGTGCGTTCCCCAGTCCGGGCCGTTCTCGAAGTCCGGCGTATCGGTGACCCGGATCACATCGGAGCCGTCGGCCTTCGCCGTGTAGACGTCCTCCTGACCATTGATGAACATGCAGAACACGATCCTGGTCCCGTCCGGCGACCAGTCGGGCTCGAACGCGAAGTAGGGGTTGGTGCCCGTCTGGAGACGGATCAGGCGGGTACCGGAGCCGTCGGGGTGAACCATGAACAGC
>JALYLP010000103.1 GCA_030774195.1 Actinomycetota bacterium
ATCCCCACCGCCACCGCCGCGACCAGCAGGACCGCGGCGGCGACCAGCAGGAACCGCTGGTTGTCCCGGATCCTCGCTGCGGCGAGCGCCTGCTCGACACGACCAATCTTGGCCGGGGGGGATGGGAGCTCCGGCTCCTCGGCGTGCCTCGCGTACGCGGTCATGACCTTGTCCGGTTTGAGCCCCAGGTACTGCGCGTAGGTCCGCAGCATCGCGCGGACGTAGACCTCCTCACCCAGCAGCTCGAAGTCCTCGCTCTCCAAGGCACCGATCTGGTCGGTGGTGAGCCTGGTGTCGCGAGCCGCCTCGTCGAGGGTGATCCCTGCGATCTCTCGCGCGCGCCGGAGGGCAGGCCCAACCCCGAACGAGGCCGGGCGAACGGAGTTCCCGGCCATCGGCCGTGATGGTAGCGCCGTAGCGCCTGGCTACACTTCGGCGCGTGATGGTGCCGAGGCCGCGGCCGACGCTGCGCCGGCTCACGCCCGGGGACCGCGGATCCTTCCTCGAGGCCGTCTCGCGGAGCCGTTCGCTGCATCGTCCCTGGGCGTATCCGCCGGATACCCCCGACGCGTTCGACACCTACATGGAGGTGCACCCCTCCCGTCGCACGCTCGCCGTCGTGGTCGATCACGAGGAGCCGCTCGTCGGGGTCTATACCGTCTCGCAGATCCATCACGGGTCGTTCCGGAACGCCTACCTCGGGTACTACGCGTTCCGACCGCACGCCGGCGACGGTTACATGCGCGAAGCGATGCCGCTCGTGTTCCGGTACGCCTTCGGCGAGCTCCGGCTCCATCGCCTCCAGGCCAATGTCCAGCCGGGCAACGAGCGCTCGCTGGGCCTGCTCCGCGCGACCGGGTGGCGCGAGGAGGGATACGCGCGTCGGTACCTCAAGGTCGGCGGGCGCTGGCGCGACCATGTGCTGTTCGCGATCCTCGCGGAGGACGTCCGCACCCTCGGTCGCTGACGGCGCTCGGTCTACGACCGACGCCGCTCGGATCGAGACCTTCGGACGCTGCCGAGCCTCCAGACGGGTGACTACCATCCGTCCAGGGAGGGGCGAGATCGAGCCCCCGGGGAGGGGCGAGATCGGGATGGAGCCTGAAGATATGCGCGGCGGAAACGACGACCCGTTCCCGCTCGCCGCGATGCGGGATCCGGTCACGGCGCCCGACGCTCTCGCCGAGGGCCCCGTCCGGTTCCTGCTCGTCTCCGGCGACCTCGACGACGGCCGTTGGGGGTTGCTCGGTGCCTTCTGGCTCTCGATCGACGGGACGCGCGGCGGGTTCGTGGTGGCCCCGCAGGCCATCTGGCAAGGCTCTGAGATGGCACGGAGCTTCCGGGGCGCACTGTCCCGCGGTTGGCCCGCCGAAGACGTCTACCGATACTGGCAGCGCCAGGTCGGCGCAACGGGCATGATCATGATCGACCCCCAGCAGCATGCCGACACGCTGTTCCAGGTCGCGCGTCGCGTCGGTGCCCTGTAGTCAGGCCGTCCGGCGCTCTTCCCACTCTTCCCACGTTACGAGCACGTCGCGTGCCTTCGAGCCTTGGGACGGACCGACGATCCCCTGATCCTCCATCAGGTCCATGAGGCGGCCCGCGCGCGCGAAGCCGACCTTCAACTTGCGTTGGAGCATCGACGTCGAGCCTAGCTGCGAGCGGATCACCAGCTCGGCGGCCTGCTCCAGGAGGTCGTCGTCCGATCCGAGTCCGTGGCCCTCACCCGACGTCTCGACGGGGGGTAGCCCGAGCCCCTCGACCGTTCGTTCGTACACGGCTTCCCGCTGGGCACGGATGAAGTCCGCGACGTCGCGGATCTCCTGTTCGGTCACCCAAGCCCCCTGGAGCCGCACCGGCTTCGAGATGCTCGAGGGGGCGAAGAGCATGTCACCGTGGCCGACGAGCTTCTCGGCGCCGTTCATGTCCAAGATCACGCGGCTGTCCGCCTGCGAGGACGTCATCAACGCGATCCTGCTGGGGATGTTCGCCTTGATCAGACCCGTCACGACGTCGACCGAAGGACGCTGCGTCGCGACCACCAGATGGATGCCCACGGCGCGCGCCATCTGCGCAATCCGGCAGATCGCGTCCTCGACGTCCCGCGGCGCCACCATCATCAGGTCGGCGAGCTCGTCGATCACGACCACGATGAAGGGCAGATGACCGAACCGGTGCTCCAGCCCGAGGGGCAGGCGAAGCGTGCCGGCCCGCAACCCCTCTTCGTACCCGTCGATGTCGCGCACGGCCGCGGTGGCGAGCAGCTCGTAGCGCTGCTCCATCTCCCGCACGATCCATCCGAGCGCCTCCGCGGCGCGCTTGGGATGAACGATCACCGGCGACAGCAGGTGCGGCACGTCGGCGAAGTGACTGAGCTCGACGCGCTTCGGATCGACCAGGACGAGCCGGACGTCCTCCGGTGTCGTCCGGGCGAGCAGCGACGTGATGAACGAGTTGACGAGGCTGGACTTGCCGGCTCCGGTCGCCCCGGCGATCAGCAGATGCGGCATGGTCGCCAGATTGACCATCCGGGCCCGACCGTGGATGTCCTTGCCCAACGCGACCTCGAGCGGGTGCGTTGCCTCCTTGGCGGCCTTCGACCGGAGGATGTCCCCAAGCATCACGAAATCCCGATGCTTGTTGGGGACCTCGATCCCGATCGCAGACTTCCCCGGGATCGGCGCCTGGATGCGCACGTCGGGGGTGGCGAGGGCATACGCGATGTCGCTCGCCAGCTGGAGGACCTTGTTGACCTTGGTCCCCGACGCGACCTCGACCTCGTACATCGTGACCGTGGGGCCACGGTGTGCGGCGGACACCCGAGCGTCCACGCCGAAGGTCCGCAGCGTTCGCTCCAGGGCGTTCTGCATGTCCTGCTCGTCGCGGACATCGGCGTTCGACGGCGGGGCGCTTCGGAGCAGGTCGAGCGGTGGCAACTGGTAGGGACCGGTCGTCGTTTCGATCGTGCGGGTCGGACGGACCGCCGGCGACGCGGCCGCGGGTTCGTCCGGTTCGTCGTCCAGATCCGGATCCGGATCGATCACGACGTCCTCGTCGTCCGGATCGAGCTCGAGGAGCCCGAACGCCTCCCTGAGCTTGGCAGCGCGGTGGCGCTTGGGTTTCGGCTCTTCGCGCAGGACCGGTGGGTCGGGCTCGTCCTGCTCGTCGATGTCGGCCGCCGTGAAGAAATCGCGGACGTTCGCCGATGCGACCGCGATCGGAGTCCCCGTGAAGATGAGGAGCCCCACCGCGCCCATCCCGAGGCAGACGATGAAGGCGCCGATGGACGAGATCACGATCGTGAGCGGATGCGCGACGACCGCGCCGAGCACACCACCCGCGACGGAGACCGCGTCGTAGCCGTCGCGCGGCCCCGGCTTCCCACCGAGCAGCGAGACGATGCCGAGCACGCCAAGCCCGAGCACGGAGAAGCCGATGAACATCCTGACCCGGTCCTCCCGCGCCGTGTCGCGCAGGAGCAGGATCCCCCAATAGACCGCGACGATCGGGAACACGACGGCGACGACGCCGAGCGAACCGCGAAGCATCCAGGTGAGCAGGTCCCCGACCGGGCCGGCCGCGTCGAACCACACGCCGAGCACCGCGAGGAGCGCGACGACGACCAGGAGGATCCCGAACGCGTCGCGAGCGTGCGGGGAGAGGATCTGCCGAACGGACGTCTTGGGAGCCTTTGCCGGCACCTTCCTCTTGTGTCGCGAGCGGCCCTTGGCCGTGGTCTTCGAGTGTCGCGACGACGACCGCCGCGACGGGGAAGTCTTCGTTGCCACCTACACCTCCATGATCACCGGCAGGATCACGGGCTTCCGCTGCGTCACGTCGAAGAAGTACCGCTTGAGCACCCTTCGAACGTTCTGTTGCAACGCAGACGGGTCCGTGACGTGGGCCTCCGCGCTCTCTTCCATGGCAAGCATGACGCGTTTGCGAGCCTCTTCAAGGATGTCGGCCGAGGTCCCGTCGTGGACGAACCCGCGGTTGACGACGTCGGGTCCGCTCACGACCTCTCCCGTCTGCATGTTGACGCCGACCACGACGACGACGACGCCGTCGCCGGCGAGCTTCCTCCGATCGCGGAGGACCTCGCCCCCGACATCGCCGATCCCGAGCCCGTCCACGAACGTCATGCCGGCCCGCACCCGATCGACCTTCGTGACCGCGGGACCGATGTCGATCACGTCGCCGTCCTCGCAGATCAGGATCCGCTCGCGCGGGATCCCGATCTCCTCCGCCAGCCGGGCGTGATGCTGCAGGTGCCTGCGCTCGCCGTGCACGGGGATGAACCAGTTGGGCTTGACGAGCGAGAGCAGGAGCCGGAGCTCTTCCTGCGCCGCGTGACCCGACGCGTGCACGGGGTCGGCCGGCATGTGATAGACGTCCGCGCCGCTTCGGTAGAGCGAGTCGACGACGCGGTGGATCGCCGGTTCGTTGCCCGGGATCAGGCTGGAGGAGAGCACGACGGTGTCTCCCTCGCTGAGCTTGACCCACTTGTGCTCGCGCGCAGCCATGAGGCTCAGCGCACTGTAGGGCTCGCCCTGCGAACCCGTGCACGCGATCACCACCCGGCCGGGGTCGAGGCTGTCGACCTCCCCGATGTCGATCACGTCCTGGTCGTCGACCCGCAGGATCCCCAGCTCGCGCGCCGCGCGGACGGAGTTCTGCATCGAGCGCCCGAGGAAGCAGACGACCCGCTGATCCGCGAGGGCCGCATCGACCACCTGCTGGATCCGGTGGATGTGGCTGGAGAAGCAGGCGACGACCACGATCTCCGGAGCTCGAGCGACGATGTCGCGAAGGACCGGGCCGACGCTGCGCTCACTCGCGGTGTGTCCCGGGGTCTCCGCGTTGGTGGAGTCCGACAGGAGCAGATGGACGCCGCGACCCGATTCTTCCGCGATCCCGTGCAGATCGGTCGGTTGGCCGTCGATCGGCGTCTGGTCGAGCTTGAAGTCCCCGGTATGCAGAACCGAACCGTGGGGCGTGTCGATCGCGACGGCCATCCCGTCGGGGATCGAATGCGTCACATGGAAGAAGCGCATCCGGAAAGGGCCCACCTGTGTTCCCCCGCCGGGGACGGCCACGTATGGCTCCACGAGATCGGTCACCTCGTGCTCCTCCAGCTTGCCCTTCAGGAGTTCGAGCGTGAACGCGGTCGCGTAGACCGGGACCCGGCGACCGAGGTCCCGCAACAGGTACGGGAGCGCTCCAACGTGATCCTCGTGCCCGTGGGTCAGCACGATGGCCTCGACGTCGCCCGCCCGGTCGCGCACGTACTCCATGTCGGGCAGGACCAGGTCGATCCCCGGC
>JALYLP010000104.1 GCA_030774195.1 Actinomycetota bacterium
GCATCGTCGTCGAGGGAATTCAGAAGGTCAAGCCGGGCATGGTCGTCAAAACGAAGCCGGCCGCGGAAGCTGTGACGCCGGAGGCTCCAGCGGCATCAAGGAACTAGCGCCATGTCGCGGTTCTTCATCGGTCGCCCGATCGTGGCGATGGTCATCGCCATCGGAACGGTCCTCGCAGGCCTCGTCGCGATGAAGGGGCTTCCGGTGGCTCAGTATCCCGACATCGTTCCGCCCCAGATCATCGTCTCGACGACGTACCCGGGAGCGGACGCGGTCACGATCGAACAGTCGGTTGCCACGCCGATCGAGCAGCAGATGAACGGCGTGGACAACATGCTTTACATGCAGTCGATCAACGCCAATGACAACACACTGCAGGAGTTCGTCACGTTCGACGTCGACACCGACGTCAACCTCGACCAGGTCAATACGCAGAACCGCCTGGCTCAGGCTCAGCCATTCCTTCCCACCGACGTCAGCCAGTTCGGCCTGAACATCCGGAAGTCGACCGGGCTCCCGTTGCTGCTGATCCCCCTCTACTCTCCAAAGAACACCTACGACGCCCTCTTCCTGGCCAACTACGCCACGATCAACGTCAACGACACTCTCTACCGCGTTCCGGGCGTCGGCCAGGTCCTGGTCTTCGGCGCGGGCGACTACGCGATGCGCATCTGGGTCAAGCCGGATCTGCTGGCCAAGCTCGGATTAACAGTGCCCGACATCAGCGTGGCTATCCAGCAGCAGAGCAGCGTGAACCCCGCCGGCCAGGTCGGCGCCGAGCCCGCTCCGAAGGGGCAGGAGATGACCTATACGGTGCGGGCGCAGGGGCGGCTCCAAACGGCGGAGGAGTTCGGCCAGGTCGTCGTGCGGTCCAACCCGAACGGCTCGGTCGTGCGTCTGAAGGACATCGCTCGGATCGAGCTCGGGGGCCTCTCCTACAAACAGGTCGGCCGGCTGAATGGCAAGCCCGCCTGCATCATCGCGGTCTTTCAGGCGCCCGGATCCAACGCCCTTGCCGTGGCCAAAGGGGTCAAGAAGACGATGGCGGAGATGAAGCAGCGCTTCCCCGCCGACCTCGATTACGCGGTCTCTCTCGACACGACACTTCCGGTCACCGAGGGGATCCGGGAGATCGTCAAGACTCTCGCGGCCGCGATCGTTCTCGTCATCCTCGTGGTGTTCCTCTTCCTGCAGAATTGGCGCGCGACGCTCATCCCCATGATCGCCGTGCCGGTCTCGTTGGTCGGCACGTTCGCGTTCTTCCCGCTTCTGGGTTTCTCGATCAATACACTGTCCCTGTTCGGCCTGATCCTCGCGGTCGGTCTGGTCGTGGACGACGCGATCGTGGTCGTCGAGGCGGTCGAGCACCACATCGAGCAGGGGATGGCGCCGCGCGACGCGACGCTTCAGGCGATGCAGGAGGTCTCGGGCCCGGTCGTCGGCATCGCGCTCATCCTCGCCGCGGTCTTCATCCCGGTGGCTTTCATGAGCGGCATCCAGGGGCGACTGAACAAGCAGTTCGCCGTGACGATCGCCATCTCGGTGGTCATCTCCGCCTTCAACGCGTTGACGCTCTCGCCGGCCCTTTCGGCGCTGCTCCTGAAGCCTCGCAAAGAGGCGAAGGGTCCGATCGGCCGCCTTTTTGCCGCCTTCAACCAGTGGTTCGCGAGGGTGACCCAGGGCTATGTGGACCTTTCCCACGGGTTGATCCGGAAGGGGATCATCGCCGCCGCCATCCTCGGCGGGTTCACGCTGCTCGACGGGGTTCTCGGCAAGAAGCTGCCGACGAGCTTCGTTCCCGAAGAGGACCAGGGGTATCTCTTCATGAACGTCCAGCTCCCAGCGGCGGCCTCGCTCCAGCGCACCGACGCCGTCTGCCACCGGATCGAGGAGATCCTCGGGAAGACAGAAGGGGTCCAGTCCACCACGACGGTCGTCGGCTTCAGCCTGCTTTCGCGCGTCTCGGCCTCGTACAACGCCTTCTTCTTCGTTCAGCTCAAGGACTGGGGAGAGCGAAAGAAACCGGAACTACAGGCCTCGGCCATCATGAAGAAGTTGAATGGCGCGTTTGCTTCGGGCGTTCCCGAAGCGATCGCCTTCGGATTCCCTCCGCCCGCGATTCCGGGTCTGGGCAGTGCGGGCGGCTTCTCCTTCTGGCTCCAGGACCGCAGTGGCGGGAGTGTCGCTTTCCTCGCTCAAAATCTCCAGAAGTTCCTGGAGGCCTGCCGGAAGCGGCCGGAGCTGACG
>JALYLP010000105.1 GCA_030774195.1 Actinomycetota bacterium
CCTCGAGGTTCGCTCGCAACTCCTCGGTCAGTCGGACGTTGCGCAACACCAGCCCGGCTTGGGCCGCGAGGTCATCGACGAGCTTGCCCTCCGCTCCGGTGAGCGGGTCGTTCGCGGGTTTCGTCACCGTGAGCGCGCCGAGGAGCTCGTCCCGGTGGCGGACCGGAGAGACCTTCGACGCGCCGGCGATGGCGAGGAGCCCGCCGTCGCGCATCATGATCGGCGGCGGTTCACCCTCTGCTCCCCACGAGGCAGTTGGGCGAAGCTCGTCGCCCACGCGGAGCCACACGGTCGCGCTGCGCGCCCCGGTGCCCTGGCCGAGGAGGGTCGCCATCCTGGGGAGCACGTCCTCCACGGAATACGTCTCGGCGACGCGCTCCGAGAACTCGGACAGCACCTCGTAGGGCGAGGCGCGCTCCCCGTAGACGATCCGGTTGGCGAACCGCTTCGCGCGATCACGCACCGGGTTGAACGCCACCGCGATCATCGCCGCCGCGAGCACGGTCAAGAACGAGCTGTGGGTCGAGCCGATCGCCGTTCCGACCCCGACCACGACGGCGAGGTAGACGGCCGTGAAGAACGCCGCGAGTACCGCGTACGCCACCGTCTTGCTGATCACGACATCCAGCTCGTAGAGGCCGTGCTTCAAGATCGCGATCCCGCAGCTCACCGGTATGGCGATGCCGAACCCGAGCACGATGACGACGTCGAACGCTGCCTCAGGCGGGCTGAGACCAACGGCGAACGACGTCACCAGCCCGACCATCGCGATCGCGGTGAGAGCCGCGGCGAAGGCGAGCCACCGCAGCTGCTGACGGAGCTCTCCGGTGGAGCGACGTGTTCGAAGGACCGTTCCCGCCATCGCCGCCAGGAGGATCGCGAGCGCGGCCAACCAGATCAAGCCGGGGGCGCCGTTCTCCATGTCGACGACGGCGATCGAGCCGAGGGGGTTGCGGATCCGAGGCGTTCCGACCAGCTCGATCGTGTTCTGGAACACCAGGAAGACGAACCCGGCGCACACCACGAGGATCGCGCCCCACGCCAGCCATCGCCATCGGCGGGACTGCAGATGCCCGTCGGGGAACAGCAGGAAGAAGAAGGTGGCCAGCCCGGCCGGGAAGACGAGCCAGTTGATCGGGTCGTGGATCCACGCGACCCAAGGGGTCAGCGGGAGCGTGTCGATGTTCGAACTCCTGAACACGTACTGCGTCGTGATCCCGGAGAGCCCACCCAGGGTCGCGATGCCGAGGAAGATCCACCCTGTCGGGTTCGCGGGCTTCCTGGTGGCGAGGAGCGTCCCGATCACCGCGAACCCGATCGGCAGGATCACGTCGACCGGATCGGCGTCCTGGATCGTTCTGATCGCCGAGCGGTTGGCGATCAGCAACGCGACGGTCGTCATCCACGCGAAGAGCCACAGGGCCGCCAGCGGCCATGCCAGGCGAGCGAGACGCGTCGGCGCCTCGTCATCCGGGTCCTCGCTCTCGCGGGCGAGGGCTCCCTCGTTGCCGACCGGGTCCATCGATCCCATGCGGGAGCGATCTTCCCCCGCAGCCCGCCCGATCGGAAAGGGTGCAGGCAGGTGGCCCTAGCCAGCGGCCCTATGCGTGGATCTGGAGCAACCTTCCATCCGAGAACATGCCATCGGTGACGAAGATCGTGCCGTCGTTCGCGACCGCGACGCCACCCGGTTGCGAAAGCTCGCCGGCCGCCAGCTCCGTCCACCTGTGCGCCTTGCCCTCGAGCAGGACCGCGGGCGGGAAATCGCCCGTCTCGAAGCCTTCCTCGTAGGCCAGGATGCCGTCGGCCGCGAACTCATAGACGTAGAACTTGCCGGTGTGCTCGTTGAAGGCGACGTCCTCGATCGCCGTCAGACCCGATGCGTACACCGTGCAATCGGGCTCGGGCGTCCGCACGGAGCACCATGCGCCGTTCTCATCGGGGTCGACGCGCCACACGTGTGATGACCCGGGTCGGAAGGGGAACCCCTTCAACTCACCCACGTACGCAGCGCCATCGGGACCGATGGTCACCGACGTGGGAACG
This sequence comes from Actinomycetota bacterium, assembly GCA_030774195.1. Classification (GTDB taxonomy): domain Bacteria; phylum Actinomycetota; class UBA4738; order UBA4738; family HRBIN12; genus AC-51. Next base: position 2,047 of record JALYLP010000105.1, read on the forward strand.
GCCTCAGCGGTGAGCGTCGGCGGGAAACCGGGCCCGAGGTGATCGGTCGAGACCTCTTGCAGGT
>JALYLP010000106.1 GCA_030774195.1 Actinomycetota bacterium
TCGCTGTCCAGCTACGGCCGGATCAACCAGTTCGGATTCATCGAGACGCCGTACCGGCGGGTCGAGGGCGGCAAGGTGACCGCCAAGATCGACTACCTGTCGGCCGACGAAGAGGATCGTCACGTCATCGCGCAGGCGAACACGCCGTATGACCTCAAGACCGGCAAGATCGGCGGAGACTCGGTGCTCGTCCGGCGCAAGGGAGGCGAGGTCGACTCCGTCTTGGCCGAGGACGTCGACTACATGGACGTGTCGCCGAAGCAGCTCGTGTCGGTCCCCGCAGCGTTGATCCCCTTCCTCGAGCACGACGACGCCAACCGTGCCCTGATGGGCGCCAACATGCAGCGCCAAGCCGTCCCGCTGCTGCGCGCGGAGGCGCCGCTCGTCGGGACCGGGGTCGAGTTCCGCGCCGCGGTCGACGCCGGCGACGTCGCGATGGCCGAGGAGGGCGGTGTCGTCGAGGACGTCAGCGCAGAGCACATCGTGGTCAAGGAGCGCACCGGGAACCTGAGGACCTACGACCTGGTCAAATTCCGCCGGTCGAACCAGGGAACCAACATCAATCAGAAGCCCGTCGTCACCATCGGTGACCGTGTGGTCAAGGGACAGGTCATCGCCGATGGTCCCTCCACGGAAGCGGGCGAGATCGCACTCGGGAAGAACCTGATCGTCGCCTACATGCCCTGGGAGGGCCACAACTACGAGGACGCCATCATCATCTCTGAGCGCCTCGTCAAGGACGACGTGTTGACCTCGATCCACATCGAGGAGCACGAGGTCGACGCCCGAGACACCAAGCTCGGTGCCGAGGAGATCACCCGTGACATCCCCAACGTCTCGGAGGAGATCCTGAAGGACCTCGACGAGCGCGGGATCGTACGGATCGGAGCGGAGGTCACCACCGGTGACTACCTCGTCGGCAAGGTCACCCCGAAGGGCGAGACCGAGCTCACGCCCGAGGAGCGACTGCTTCGCGCGATCTTCGGCGAGAAGGCGCGGGAGGTCCGCGATACCTCGCTCAAGGTCCCGCATGGTGAGTCGGGCAAGGTGATCGGTGTCCGTGTCTTCAGTCGGGACGACGGCGACGAGCTGTCGCCAGGCGTCAACCAGCTGGTTCGCGTGTACGTGGCACAGAAGCGGAAGATCTCCGACGGGGACAAGCTGGCCGGCCGCCACGGGAACAAGGGCGTCATCTCGACGATCCTGTCCGAGGAAGACATGCCGTTCCTCGAGGACGGCACGCCCGTGGACATCATCCTCAACCCGCTCGGCGTGCCGTCCCGTATGAACCTCGGCCAGGTGCTCGAGGCGCATCTCGGGTGGGCGGCGCTCAACGGGTTCAGCAAGGGCGGGTCGGATTTCCCGGGACCCGTCTACGTTGCGACGCCGGTGTTCGACGGTGCCAGGGAGAACGAGATCCTCGAGGCGCTCGCCTCCACCCATCCCAACCGGGATGGCTTCCGCCAGGTGGACGAGGTCGGCAAGGCGAGGCTGTTCGACGGTCGCAGCGGTGAGCCCTACGAGGAACCCGTGACGGTCGGCGTCGCCTACATCCTGAAGCTCCTGCACCTCGTCGACGACAAGATCCACGCGCGGTCGACCGGGCCCTACTCCATGATCACCCAGCAGCCGTTGGGCGGGAAGGCGCAGTTCGGTGGACAGCGGTTCGGCGAGATGGAGGTCTGGGCGCTCGAAGCGTACGGCGCCGCGTACGCCCTCCAGGAGCTGCTCACGATCAAGTCGGACGATGTGCTCGGCCGCGTCAAGGTCTACGAGGCGATCGTGAAGGGCGAGAACATCCCCGAGCCGGGCATCCCGGAGTCCTTCAAGGTCCTCATCAAGGAGATGCAGTCCCTCTGCCTGAACGTCGAGGTTCGCTCGGCGGCGGGTGAGGAGATCGAGCTCCGGGAGACCGACGAGGACGTGTTCCGCGCCGCGGAGGAGCTGGGGATCGACCTGAGCCGCCGCGAGCCGGCGGGGGCGGATTTCGAGTGACCCGCGGGAATAGCGAAGCGTTGCACAGAGTGTCGAGCGAGCCACGCGAGGAGGCGAGCTTTTAAGTGTTGGACGTGAACTTCTTCGACGAGCTTCGGATCGGCCTGGCCACCGCGGATCAGATCCGCGCGTGGTCCAACGGCGAGGTCAAGAAGCCCGAAACCATCAACTACCGCACGCTGAAGCCGGAGAAGGACGGTCTGTTCTGCGAGCGGATCTTCGGCCCGACGCGTGACTGGGAGTGCCACTGCGGCAAGTACAAGCGTGTGCGCTTCAAGGGGATCATCTGCGAGCGCTGCGGCGTGGAGATCACGCGCAGCAAGGTCCGGCGTGACCGCATGGGCCACATCGAGCTCGCAGCGCCGGTTACCCACATCTGGTACTTCAAGGGGGTCCCGTCTCGTCTGGGCTACCTCCTGGATCTGGCACCCAAGGACCTCGAGCGGATCATCTACTTCGCCGCCTACGTCATCACCCGCGTCGACGAGGACCGCCGCCACAAGGCGTTGCCCGAGATCGAGGCCGAGATGGAGGCCGAGAAGCGCGACATCGACACCGAGCGGGACGACGACGTCAAGAAGCGGCTCGCGGAGCTCGAGGACCGGCTCAAGGAGCTCGAGGCCGAAGGCGCCAAGGGCGCTCAGCTGTCCGCCGCGAAGCGGG
>JALYLP010000107.1 GCA_030774195.1 Actinomycetota bacterium
GTCACCATCTCGGTGACGGGGTGCTCGACCTGGATACGCGTGTTCATCTCCAGGAAGTAGAACGAGCCGTCCTCGTCGAGGATGCACTCCACCGTCCCGGCGTTGACGTAACCGGCTTCCTTCGCGAGAGAGATCGCCGCGTCGGCGAACCGCTCGCGGATCCCTTCGTCGAACAGGGGCGATGGCGTCTCCTCGATCAGCTTCTGGTGGCGTCGCTGGACGGAGCAATCGCGCTCGCCGAGGAACACGACGTTGCCTTTCGTATCGGCCACGATCTGCGCCTCGACGTGCCGCGCGTGATCGACGTACCGCTCGAGGAAGACATCGGAGCGCCCGAAGTACGACTTCGCCTCGCGGGCCGCACGGTTGAGTGACTCTTCGAGCCGATCTGCGTCCCGCACGACCTGCATGCCCTTGCCGCCGCCCCCGAACGCGGCCTTGACGAGCAACGGGTAGCCGATCCGAGGCGCCTCTTTCTTCGCCATGGCGACGTCGACCGGCTCCCGCGTCCCGGGGACGATGGGGACCCCCGCGGCATCGGCGATCCGTCTCGCCGCGGCCTTGTCTCCCATCCGCTCGATCGCCGCGGGTGGCGGACCCACGAACGTGAACCCGGCCTCATCGACGGCCTTGGCGAAGTGCGCCCGCTCGGCGAGGAAACCGTACCCGGGGTGGATCAGCGTCGAGCGCGACTTCTGAGCTGCCTCGAGGATGGCCCCGATCGAGAGGTACGAGTCGGCGGCGAGCGCGGGGCCGAGCCGGTAGGACTGGTCCGCCATCTCGACATGGAGCGCGTCGCGGTCGGCATCGGAATAGACGGCGACCGTTGGTATCCCCATCTCGCGGCACGTCCGCATGATGCGAACCGCGATCTCGCCACGGTTCGCGACGAGCAGCTTGGGTCGTTTCGTCGGGGTCTTCGTCACTCGCGTATCGTTCTCCCCTGCGGCCTCATCCACGACCCCCTCACGAGGAGCTCGACGTGCTGACGCATGACGACCTGTTGGAGGTCCTCGCCGCGATCACCGTCACGGCTCCCGTACGGTCGGACGAGGTTACTCGCTCGACGAACGCTACCGCGGTTGCGTTGGCGGAGGCGGGCGAGCCCGAGTGGACGCTGGTCGCAACCGCTCATCAGACCGAGGGGAAGGGCCGGCTCGGCCGTCCCTGGTCCGATGTCGCCGACGGCAGCCTCTTATTCTCCTTCGTGCTGCGTCCCGAGCTCGCGCCCGCCTGTACCGGATTGCTGTCGCTGCTGGCCGGCGCGGAGATGGCGAACGCGATCCGCGCCACCACGGGCCGCCGCGTGACCTGCAAGTGGCCGAACGATCTGATCCTGCATGACGCCAAGGTCGGCGGCGTCCTGCTGGAGGCGAGCATCGCCGACTCGGCAGTGCGATACGTGGTCGTCGGGATCGGCGTGAACCTCGAGCCGCCGAACGACGTCCCAGGCGCGGGAGGCATCGGCACCGCCGTCGGTCAGCGAGATCTCTTGCGGGGGTTCTTCGCCCGGTTCGCCTCGGCGTACACCGCTGCTGACGTCGCGTTCCCGCAACGGGTCCGCAGCGCGTGGCTCTCGTTGTCTTCGACGGTCGGGCAGGTCGTACGAGCGAAGACCGTCGACGGCCGCGAGGTGACCGGTCGAGCCGTCGGCATCGACGACTTCGGCAGCCTGCTCCTGTCGACCGATTCGGGCGAGGCTCGAGTCACGTACGGCGAGGTCGAGCATCTCGGAACGGGCTGATGCCCGGCGGTTGCCGGGGCGTGGTGCTCGGGGTACGGTCCCGCCATGCCGTTCCCGAGACGTCTGCTGATCCCCGACGAACAGCTCGTCCTCGATCTCCGGCCGCACCCGATCGCGCTGGTGATGCCCGCCGTGGTCACGATCGTGGCGTTCGTGGCCGCCACCTGGCTGAGCGCCAAGACGGACGTCACGGTCTGGATCTGGTGGGTGTTGTTCCTCGTCATCGTCGTGCTCTACCCGGTACCGAAGGTCATCGCATGGCTGACGTCCAACTTCGCGGTGACGAGCGACCGGGTGATCCACCGGCAGGGGTTCATCGCCAAGCGTTCGATGGAGATCCCGCTGGAGGCCATCAACGACGTCCGCTTCGAACAGGGGATCTTGGACAGGATCGTCGGCGCAGGGACCCTCGTCATCTCTTCAGCTTCGGAGTTCGGTCGAAACAGCTTCGACGACATCCGCGACCCGGAGGGGGTCCAGAAGGTCATCTACGAGCAGGGCGAGTCCAACAAGAAGCGCATGTACCAAGGCTCGGCGGGCGGGCAGGGGTCTCCGCCGTTCCCGCCGGGGGCCCCGTCCGCGACGACCGAGCTCGAGCGGCTGGCGAGGCTCCGCGCCGACGGCGTGTTGTCCGAGGAAGAGTTCCAAGCGCAGAAGGCCAAGATCCTGCGACAGGGATAGCTCGCCCGCGCGGCCCGGTACCATCGCGTCGATGATCGGTTCGCTCGACCATATCTATCTCTGGACCCGGGACCTGGACGCCGCCGTCGCCTTCTCCACCGATGTCGTGGGTCTTCCCGTCGTTCGCCGCGAGGGCGAAGGATGGGCCGAACTCGATGCGGGCTCCATCCGGTTCGCGTTGCACGCGGGTGATGACGGCACGCAGACGTCGGGCACCGTCGTGTTCGGGATGGATGACCTCGAGGCTGCACGCTGGACGCCCGACCCTGAGGGGAACGCCGTCCAGATCATCGAGCACACCCCGGCGCCGTGAGCGCGGACGTCTGTCCCCGGTGCGGGGAGCCGCTCCCGGCGGACGCGAACTTCTGTCCGAACTGCGGAGCGCCCGTCTCGATCCCTGCGGCGGCCGAGCGACGGATCGTAACCGTCGTGTTCGTCGACCTGGCCGGGTCGACCCAGCTGGCGTCTCGCCTCGATCCGGAACGGTTCCGCGACGTCCTCGCCGCCTATCACGGGATGGTCGCCGAGGAGATCGCGTGGGTGGGCGGCGTCGCCGAGGGGTTCATCGGCGACGCCGTGCTGGGCGTCTTCGGGATCCCGGTGGCGCGCGACGACGACGCGGTCCGCGCGATCCGGGCCGCGTGGTCGGTGCGCGAACGAGCCGAACGGCTCGGCAAGCAGCTCGATCTCCCATTCCCGATGCAGGTTCGGATCGGTGTCAACACCGGTCCGGTGGCGGTCGGCTCGGCGACCGATCGCAACATCGTGATCGGGGCCGAGGTCAACGCAGGAGCCCGGCTCCAACAGGCGGCCGAGCCCGGCGAGATCCTGGCCGGAGAGACGACCGTGCAGCTCGCTCGCGGCCTCGTCGAATTCGGCGACGAGCGTGAGATCCCAGCGAAGGGGTTCGAAGATGACCTGATCGCGCGGCCCGTCCTCGGGCTCCGCGCTCGCCCGAAGTCGGACCGGGCTCGTATCCCGCTGATCGACCGGCGGCGCGAACTAGGACTGCTGAACGACATCTTCGAGCGGTCCGCCAGCCGCGAGCGCGCGCACCTCGTCACGCTCCTCGGCGAACCGGGGATCGGCAAGAGCCGGCTGACCGAGGAGTTCGTCGCGGGCCTGGGGGAGGGGACGAGGGTCCTCGCCGGCCGTTCGAGTCCGTTCGAGGAGGACGTCACGTTCTGGCCCCTCGCGCAGATGGTCTACCACGAGATCGATGAGGAACGCGGCGCACCGGAGCCACGGGTCATGGATCGCCTCCGAGGGTTGGTGCGCGGATGGGTCCCCAAGGACGAGTCAGATCGGGTCGTGCGGCGTCTCGGGCTGACGCTGGGGTTCGGTGAGGCCGGAAGTGAGGAGAATCGCTACCACGTCGCGGAGGTGCGGAGCGGGTTACTGACCCTCCTCACCGGGATCGCGTCGGAGGGTCCGGTGGTGCTCGTCTTCGAAGACGTGCAACGGTCCGATCCCTTGCTCCTCGATCTCATCGAGCAGCTCGTGAGGGAAGCCCGTCGCCTCCCGCTCATGGTGGTCTGCGTCGCTCGATGGGATTTCCTCGAGCAGCGCCCGAACTGGGCCGGTGGATTGGCCGATGCGGCGACGCTTTGGGTCGAGCCGCTCGCGGATGAACACGCGGTACGCCTGGCGATGGAAGCGGGAGACCTCGACCGCGCGATCGCCGAGCGGGTGGCCGAACACGCCGGCGGCAACCCTTTCTTCATCATCGAGATCACCGGGATGATGCGTCGCGAGGAGCGCGACCTCCCGCCGCGCAGCGCGGCTCCGAGCGCCCGGCTCCTTCCCGCGACCGTTCAGGCGGTTGTTGCCGCTCGGATCGACCAGCTCTCACCCAGCGGGCGGAACCTCGTTCGCCGTGCGTCGGTCTTCCCCCGCGGACGTTTCGACGAAACGGAGCTGTCGATGTTGGTCGACCCTGACGCGGCGCTCTTGGAGGAGGCGGCGGAGGAGGAGCTCCTCATGCGCGATCCCGCGGAGCCGGGCGTGTGGGCCTTCCGGAGCGACGTGTTGCGCGACGTCGCCTACGAGTCGCTCGCGAAGCGCGAACGGCTGCGGCTGCATCTCGTCGTCGCCGACGCGTTGTCCGATCCGAAGAACGCCGACCGATACCCGCGGGCCATCGCTTTCCACCTAGAGCAAGCTGCCCGTGCGGCCTCCGATCTCAACCCTGGCGAGCGAACCATCGCCGACCGGGCCGTGGACGCCCTCGCGCATGCGGGCGACCTCGCGCGCCGCCGCATCGAATCCCGCGCCGCAGCCGACCTGTACACGCGCGCGTTGGCGCTGGCCGGGCCGGAGGATCGCTGGGGCGGCCGGGAGGCGTGGATCGTGTCGATGCTCGGCGAAACGCTTTACTGGCTCGGCGAGTTCGACGAGGCCGAGGCCAGGTTCCGCAAGGCCCTTGCGTTGGCCGACGGCGATGACCGGGTGACGGCCCACAGCGCCCGCTTCCTAGCCGACATCACGACCACGATCCGTGGCGACGACCATCTCGCGGCGGCGCTGTTCGAACGATCGATCCAGGCGGCTCGTCGTGCGGGGGAGGCCCGCGCGCTGTCCCGTTCCTTGCTGATGGCTGCGTGGGTACCGTACCGCCAGGGCCGGCTGGACGAGGCCGAGACCTTGTTCCGCGAAGCGCTCCAGATCGCACGCTCCGATGCTGCAGCCGACCCGTGGGCGGAGGTGCAGGCGTTGGTCGGCATCGCAAGCGTCATCTCCGGACGAGGGAGCGAAGAGGACGCGATCGCGGTCGGACGCGAGGCGCTCGACGTCGGCGAACGAGCGGATCAGCCCTTCACGATCGCCGTCGCGCACCAGCTCATGGCCGCGTCGCTCCGACGGTCATCGCGACTCGACGAAGCCTCGGAGCACGCCGACACGGCCGTGGTTGGGTTCCGAGGGCTCGGCGCGCGGTGGGATCTCGCCAGCGCGCTCGCCGAACGCGGCGCGATCCACCGTCTGGCCGGCCGGCTCGACGACGCCCTGGTCGATCTCCGGGAGGCGTTCGGTCTGTGCCGGGAGCTGAACGAACGCGCGCTGGTCACGCCGACCGCGGCGGAGCTCGCACGGACGCTCGGGTCGGTCGGGGATCTCACGGCCGCGCGCGCCGTCCTCGACGATCCCTTCTCACGGGTCCCCGAGCTGGAGCCCGGGCCCGGGACCTCGCTGCTCCTGGCGGAGGCGGCGATCGCGTTCGCCGAGCACGACCGCGAGGTCGCGCTCGCCAAGTCCATCGCCGCCCTGGACCGTGTGTCGTCGGACCCGGTCGTCCCGAACCAGCAGGCCGCCGTCGTCTGGTGGACAGGCTCGCTATTCGGCGCCGAGGCCGTCGGTGGCGAGGAGGCCCTCGACCGCGCGAGAGATACCTTGGAGCGCAACGGATGGCGACAGGCTCTGCGAGAGCCCGAGCTCCTCGCGGCGGCCCGAGCCGTCGGAACGGGTGGTTGAAACGTGCGTGCCGGCGGGGCAGTCTCTCCGAACCGCTTCGGTCTCCGCCTTCCCCGGCCGATACGGTAAGGGTCCGCATGTCGAGAGGTCAGGCAACCTTCCCCGTCGGGCTGCGCGTGCTCGCGGCCACCTGCGCGCTCCTAGCGCTGTCTTGGTACGCGCCCAACGCGAGCGCGAACCCGCCGACCAGCTCGCAGGACGTGCACCAGGCGGAGCAGGCGTACCAGAGCGCCATTGCACGGGTCCGCGGTATCAGGGACCAGGTAGCGGCGATCCAAGCTCGGCTTCAAACGGCGATCGCGGCGGTCGAGAAGCAGGAGCAGCTCCTGGAGCAGATCACCGCGGACCTGCTGGAAACCCGCAGACGGATCGCCGATGCGCAGGCCCGATACGACGCGATCCTTGCGCAGCTGAACGACCGGGCCGTCCAAGCGTTCATGTCGGGACCGGCCTCCAACCTCGATTGGATCTTGGGGGCGACGTCGCTCGTGGATCTGTCGGACCGGGTGGAGTTCGTAGACGCCGTCAGCCAGTCCGACGCCGACCTCGCTGCTCAGGTCGACTACCTGCACCAGCAGCTCCTGTTCGACGAAGCCCGGCTGGAGGATCTCCAGGCGCAGCGACGCGTCAAGGTCGCCCGGGCGAAAGCGATCCAGGACCAGATCGCGGCCGACCTCCAACAGCAGGAGGATCTCCAGGCGCAGGCTGCCCAGATCGCGGACCAATACTTCCAGACGTACCGGTCGGTGAAGAAGAAGCGAGCCCAGGAGATCCAAGCGGCGGCGCAGCAGGCCGCCGCGAGCAGCAGCCACCATGACCCGGTACCGCTTCCGGCGCAGTACCAGCACATCTTGAAGATCTGCCCGGTCCAGAAACCCGTGTACTTCAGCGACGGCTTCGGGGCACCCCGATACACCGGGCATTACCACCTGCATGCCGGGGTGGACCTGGTGACGGCGAGGGGCCAGGAGATCTACGCGCCGTTCGACGGCGTCGCACGGACGTCGTACAACACCCTCGGCGGCAACGCCGTGTACGTGACCGGGCAGGACGGCTACGTCTACAACGCCCACGTGGACCACTACTCCGACAAGTCCAACGGTCCCGTGAAGACGGGCGATGTGATCGGGTACGTCGGCGATACCGGCGACGCGATCGGCACCCCCCACGACCACTTCGAGTTCCATCCGTTCTTCCCGGTCCCCGCCGACTGGCCCGTCAGCTTCTACGGCTACCGGGTGATCGGGACCGCGATCAACCCGTACCCGCTGCTCGTCGCGGCGTGCGGCTAGACCCGCTCATCCGGCCGGAGCAGGCGCGATCGTGAGCGGCCAGCTCGACTCGTAGCTCCGACCGTCCCGAGCGGTCGCGACGATGTCCACGACGTAGTTCCCGGCGTCGAGCGTCGTGTTCGCCGCCACGTGCCCCGCGCTGAAGCGTTGGATCGGGGGGCGCAGCGGTTCGCCGCCGTCGGGCGTGACCACGATGACGACCCCGCTGAGGGGCAGCTCCTTCTGGTTCGGCCCGAACGCGGTGGCGTGGACGGGGTTGGGGCCTGCCGTAGCCGGATCGACGAAGGACTGCAATGAGACCCCGTCCGGGAAGGAGGTCGTCGTCGTCACGGGCGCGCCGGGGATCGCGACGGTCGAGGTCGTCCCCTCGGAGTTCGTGATCAACGTCATCGGCACCTCGACGGTGCTGGCGCCGGACCGGATGAGCGCCGTGACCCTCCAGGTCCCCATGACCGAGACGGCGGTTCCCTGCCCGACCCAGACGCCATCCATCCCTTGGGCATCCATCCCCTGGGCGTCCATCCCCTGCTGGTCCATCTGTTGGGTCAGTCGGATCTGCGAGATCGGAAGGTCCGGACGCATCACCGACTGGAACCGGAGGGTCACCGCGTCGGCGTTCACGGGCGAGCCACTGTCGTACCCGGTCACCTCGGCGTGGAACGCGATCGGCCCCGCGAAGCCGGGGGTCATGGTGAGCGAGACGCGCGTGGTGGTGGCGAAGTCGGCGCCGGTCGCCGAACCGGCTACCGGCGGCGGCCCGGTCGCCGCGGATGCCGCGGCGACCGGCGGGCTTAGCCCGGTGAGCACGCCGGTCAGGACCAATAC
>JALYLP010000108.1 GCA_030774195.1 Actinomycetota bacterium
GCGACGCTCAAGCTCTCGCCGCCTTCCTCATGGGGGGCCGAGTCTGGAAGGTGGTTGACCGGTTTCCCCAAGAACCTAGGTTTGCTCGAATGGACGGCTCCTACCGCATCAGGGTCACCGATCGAACGGGGAAGTATCGCGCTCGGGCGATCCGGACGGCCCTCACGAGCGGGGACATCTGCGGCCGAGCCACCTCCGGTGTCAGGAGGCATCGGCGATAGCGCGAACCCGGTTCCCTACGTGAAGCGGAGACGGGTCACGAAGACATCGCGGTCGCCGGCGTTGACCTGACCCTCGAACACGCCGTGGGTCGTCCCGACGACGTACATCCCGTCGGGTTCGAGCGCACCCCCGTAGGCGCGGTCGTAGTCGCCCGTTCCGAACTGCCGGGCCCAGATCTGTGCGCCGCTTCGTGTGAACTTGGCCGCGAAGGCGTCGCTCTCCCCCAAGGCCGTCTCGCCCGGGAGCGCGCCGAGCGCGGAGCCGACCACGTACGCGCCGTTCTCGTTGACCATCAGTGCTGAAGCGTCATCGTCTGCCGTGGAGCCGAACTGGTTGGTCCAGACCGGGATACCACTCCGGTCCGTGCGGAAGATCACGACGTCCGAACCGCCTGCTGATGTCTCACCCCGGAACGCTCCGGTCGTCGACCCCGCGACGTACAGCTGGCCGGGCAGAGCGGCGACGGCCGTGAAGGCATCGTCGCCAACCGTTCCGAGCTGCCGGGTCCACAGCGCGTTCCCCCCCGCCCCGAGCTTTCGGATGAACCCGTCGATCCCGCCCTCTGAGGGTCCGTGCACCCCTCCCGCCGTCGAGCCGACGGCGAATACCTTCGAGCCGTCGGCGGCGAGCCCAGCCACGGCGTCATCCCCAGGGCCGCCGAACTGTCGGCTCCAGGTCAGCGTCCCGCTGAACCCGAACCTGGCAACGAACGCGTCCTTGGCACCGTTTCGGCCTCCTGCCAGTGACCCGCTCGTCCAGCCGCCGACGATCACCCCTTTCGGCATCACCGCGATCGACGTGGCTTGCTCGTCGGAGCGGGTGCCGAACCGCCGGATCCACAGGACCTTGCCCATCGGCCCCAGCTTGGCGACGAAGGCATCCTGGCCGCCGATCGGCGGTTGTTTCGGCAGCGGTCCGTCGGTGAAGCCGGCCACGTACACACCATCGCTCCCTGCAGCGACGGCGAGAGCCTGATCGGTGCCGGAGCCGCCGAACTGCGTCGTCCAACGCGCTCCTCCGTCACTCGAGATCTGCCTGACGAAGACGTCCGAACGGTGATGGAACGTCTGTCCGGGCAAGGCGAGGTTCGTAAAGCCCGCCACAACGACCCCGTTCTGGTCGGTGGCCGCCGCGGTCGCCAGGTCGTACCGCGAGGTGCCGAACTCCACGGTCCAGTCCTCCTCGACGAGCGCATCGATCGAGCCGCAGTGGACTCCCGCGTCGATGCACTGGGCTACCAGTTCGTCCAGCCGCTCCTGCTGCCAGGTGTTCCAGAAGTCCGCGTGCATCGTCCAGTACGGCCCGCTCGAGAGCGTCAGGCCCATGGTGCCGTCAGCAGCCAACGGGTTCATGACGCCCAGATGGAGGCGCTCGCTCAGCCTCGGGAGCACATGCGGGAACTCGTACGGGCACCCACCGCCCACACGATAGGCCACGTCCTCGGGCCTCAGCCCCGTCCCGTCCCAGCAGCTGGGCAGGTCGATGATCGCCACGACGCCATCGACGAACGTGTACTGTCGCCATGGACTGCAGTCATAGGGCGCAGCCATGATCGGAGTCGCCACGTCCGTCCGGCGCCCGCAGTACCAGCGGACGTGCGGGTTTTCGTCGGGCGACTGCGCGAGTTTGTCCCCTCCGATCATCTGGAGTCCGGCAGGGATCGTCTCGATGTCGGTGCCACCGCCTCCGATGTAGTAGATCCGCATCACAGTCGGCCGGATCTGCCGTCCGTTGAGGAACGGGGTCGGCGTCCAGTATCCGGCGGTGTCGCTCGCGGCGCGGCACGTGGTCCGGCCTGCGAGCATCGACTCGAGGGTCGAGGCAGCATCCGTCGTCTTGTTCCCGAAGAAGTCGTGCATGTGCGAGGCCCCCGGCTGGCCGGGAAACACGATCGGGTCGTCCATGTTCGTGTGCGAGTACTTGCAACGCACGACGAACTGACCGGGGCTCGAGCT
>JALYLP010000109.1 GCA_030774195.1 Actinomycetota bacterium
GGCAGGTCAGCTATCCCGCCTCCTGTGACCTTACGTTCGCAGTCCTGTACCTTCCGGTTCAGGCAGACGAGCAGGGACGGGGCTCGGCCGTACGTCGCGAGGTCGAGGAGTGGATCGCGCGGGAGACGTCCAAGGACGACTGGCTGCGCGAACATCCCGTCGAGATCCGGTGGTGGGACAACCCCGTGATGCCGTTGGAGATCCCCGAGAGTGAGCCGGTTGTCGACATCACGTTGGCAGCATCTGAGGACGTCGGCCGCCCCAGTAAGAAAGCAGGGCTCGACTCGTGGTACGACGGCGCGACCTTCACGCAGTTCGCCGGTATCCCGTCGATCGCCTACGGCCCCTCGGGCTTCGATTCGAGCGGCACAAGTCTGGCGCACACGATCGACGAGTACGTGCCCGTCGACGACCTCGTCGATTGCGCGCGCGGGCTCGCGGTCACGGCGATGCGCTTCTGTGGAACAACTTAGGGATGAGCTGACTCCCCGAGAATCTAGTGGTGCTCGGTCTCCTCGGGCAGCTGGTACCAGCGCTTGCGGTCTCCGAGCCGGGCTCGCATCTTCCATCGCATGCTCTTGGGAGCGTCCTGAGCGGCTTGCTGGAGCGCCTTCAATTGTTCGACAGGATCGATCGTGGCCGTAGTCGGAACCAGCCGCTCGCGGTCGACTTCTAGGAGGTTTGCGATCCGATCCAGGTTCATGGTGACCGTACGCCACCAACCCCAGTCCTCCCCCACGATCTGACGGAAGATGCGCACGTCGATCGCGCCGGCCTCGTCCGATTCGCCGATCGCGTAGGCCGAGAGCAGATAGACCACGTCCTGAGCGTCCTTGTCGTTGAGCTCGAAGATCTGAAGCTTCGACAGCAGAAGATCGACGGGGTCCAGCGTGTACGGCAGCCGCTCGATCCGGTCCTTGAACTCCAACGTGTGGCACATCTCCAGCGAGTCCACGATGACGTCGAGGGCCCTGCCGGACTCGCCGTGCGCAAAGTAGAGCTGCTTGCGGCCGTAGAGAGCGTTGAACGTTTTGTCGGGCACGTACCCGCGTTCGTCCAGGAAGGCGGTCAGGGCCGCAGTGGCGCGACTGACCGAGGCAAAGTCCAGGTCTTGAGCGTCTCGGACCCGTGGGGGGAAGTCCGGGCACAGCACCCGGACGGCCAGTCCTCCCACCAACCGAACGGGGATGCCGCGCTCAGAAGCACCTCGGACGATGGCGAGGGCTTCGTCGAGCGCGTCCTCCTCCGGCGCAGGCTCGGAACCCGCGCCCCCGGCGTCGGACTCTTGACTCATCCCTCCACCCGGAAGGAGCGTTCGATGCCGTCGTCCGTCACATCGACAAGATAGCCGCGCAGAACTCCGAAGGCGGCCTCGCTTCCTGGGTTGATGCACAGCGTCTTCCCGATCTCGACCGCTCCGGGCGACTCGTGAACATGACCGTGGAATCCCAGCAGCGGCTGGGCTTGCTCGATCGCCTCTCGCACTCCCACCGAACCCACCGGCCCCCGCAGGAGGTCCCCGGCCGATACCACCGGTCGCAGGTTCTCGTCGAGGATGGGTGCGACATCCAAACCAGAGTGGTGCGGCGGGCAGTGCACGAGAAAGATCGTGCGGCGCGGGTCCCTCGCTTGCTCGGCGAGCCCGAGGATCTCCTCGCGCATCATCTCTTCGGATATCTCGCGGGGAGTGTGCCATGGAGTGGAGTTCGCCTTGCCGAAGCCGAGGACGTCGAGTCCCCCCGGGACCTCGGCCACCTTCCCGTCGACGTTGACGCAGTACCGGCTCTCCTCGAGCACCTCATCCAACTCGTAGGGATCGTCGTTGCCGGGAATCAGATAGACCGGGACACCCGTGTCTTCGAGACGCTCGGCGGCGAGCTCGAGCCACGATCGCATCCGGCGCCGGATCTCGTCGGTGAACACCGTCTCGAGCGCGTGGTGATCCTCTCCCAGAGCTTCGGCTTCCTCCTGCGAGAGCTCGTACGGATAGAAACCGAGACTGGTTATCGCCTGCTCTAGCTCGTGCACCTCCTGTTCCGTGCGCGCCCGGCGCGTCTGACCGATCACCTCCGCCTCCCACACGCCATCGCGCTCCACGATAGGCACGACGGACTTTCCGGTTAGGTCGCCCGCATAGAAGACTGCGTCCGCCTCGTAGAGACCAAGCCGAACGACGTTAAGCATCTTCTTCCAGGCGACATCGGAAGCATGGAAGTCCGAGACGACGTAGAGCCGGGTGCCCTTCTTTTTGCTCTTCTTCCTGGGCATGCTCTAGCCTCGTTCGAGCGAACAGGCACTAATCATGCGGATGCGATGCCGCGTGGTTCCACAAGGGAAAGGTCTGCCGGAACCGAGCGGCCTAGTCCGGTGGGATCTCTTGGTAGAGCAGGCGCAGGTCGATGCCGGCGGCGGCGTTCCTGAGACGCTGGATCACGTAGATGATCACCCCGATGACGAAGAAGAACAGCGCGAAGCTGATCCCGCTCGTGTTCAAGTAGGAGAGCAGACCGGTTCCGGTGTTGGTGATGGCATCCCAGATCGGTTTGATCCCCGCGAACCAGTACACGGTGACGCTGAAGATCAGCCACACCACACCCAACCAAGGGAGGGCCTTCCGCCAGGGCGCGTTTCGCAAGAGGTCGGGCCGCGTGAATGGAGCCACCACCGCGTTCACCCCCGGCATGATCCAAGCC
>JALYLP010000110.1 GCA_030774195.1 Actinomycetota bacterium
CGCCAGCGCCTTCTCGTCGTGGACCTCCAGGAACCGCGCCCGCCCCCGTTCGTAGCGTCCGTCGTCTCGCATCGCCTCTCCTCACACCACCGGAGCGCACAGTCTGCCTCATCCCGCTTCGGTAGACTCGGCAGCGTTTCCGAGATCCCTTCGCGAGGTCCGACGCGTGTCACGAGTCATCTTGATCGCTTGGGATGGAGCCGACTGGCGCATCCTTGATCCCCTGCTCGATGCGGGGGAGCTGCCGAACCTTCAGGCGTTGATCGACCGCGGGCACAGGTCCGTCCTGCGATCGACGATCCCCACGCACTCGTGGGCGGCGTGGCCATCATTCCTTACCGGTGTGGACCCGGGCGACCACGGCGTCTACGACATCCTCGAGACAGTCCCCGGCACGCACAAGCAGTACCCGGTCACCTACCGATCCATCAAGGCGCGCACGTTCCTGTCCGACCTCGATGCGGCCGGCAAGACCCAGCTGCTGCTGGACATCCCGCTGACGTTCCCCCCGCCCGACATCAAGGGCCGCTTGCTCGCGGGGGGAGTCCTGCCGAAGAACCGGACGTTCACCACGCCGGCCGACCTGCCCGATACCCTCCACAAGGCGGGCCTCGAATGGCCGATCAACGGCATGTCCTGGACCACGTATCGCAACCGCCCGGATGCCTACCTGGACGAGGCCTTCGATGTCACCGCCAAGCGGATCGCGGCGAGCGAGTGGCTGATGGACAACACCGAGTGGGACCTGATGGCCTCCGTGTGGGTCGGCGTCGATCGAACGCAACATGCGCTCTCGAACTACGTCGCTCCGGATCACCCCGACTACGCGGCGAACAGGGCCACGCGCATCGGCGCGAAGGTCCGCGACATCTACAAGC
This sequence comes from Actinomycetota bacterium, assembly GCA_030774195.1. GTDB lineage: Bacteria > Actinomycetota > UBA4738 > UBA4738 > HRBIN12 > AC-51. The sequence goes on from JALYLP010000110.1 coordinate 879, forward strand.
AGCTCGACGACGCGATCGGCGCGTTCCTGACACGGTCCCGCGACGACGACATCGTCCTGTTCATCTCGGACCACGGGTTCCAGTCGTGCACGCGTGCCCTGCACATGGATCACCTGTTGAAGCAGTTCGGGTTCCTGGAGTTCTCGGCGTCGAACGTCGTCTTCGGCCCGATGCAATGGGGGCCCGTTCGCAATCTCGCGCGCAGGGTGTACGACGTCCTGGGGTTGCATGGCAAGGTGTCGCTACCGCAGCCGGTCAGCTGGTCGAAGTCGCGCGCGTACACGTCGATCCGCTCCACCGGGGAGGGCGTCTCGATCAACCTGGCGGGCCGTGAGCCCGACGGCGTCGTCGATCCCGCGGACTTCGAGAAGGTCCGCGGCGACCTGATGGACCGCCTGTCAAGCTTCGAAGATCCCAAGTCAGGGCGCAGGCCGGTGAAGGCCGTCTACAGGCGAGAGGACATCTTCACGGGTTCCCACGCGGGTACGGCGCCGGACATCCTCATGGAGCCCGCCGAGGGGTACTCGTTGACGCACGCGAGATCGGCGATCGAGGACGCCGACTGGGTGAGCGGCGATCACCGGATCGACGGAGTGATCGTGGCGGCCGGTCCTGGAGTGAAGCCGTTCGAGCAGCCGCCACTCCTGATCGACATGGCGCCGACGATCCTTGCCGCCCTGCACGCGCCGTCGGCAACGTCCCCGAGCGGGCGGATCCTACACGAGGTCGTGGGCGCCGAGGCCACCGTCACGGCTCGGGACGCCACCGGCACCGTCGGCGTGACGGATGAGCCCACGGTCACCGAGACCGAGGCGGGCGAGATGGAAGAACACCTTCGGGGCCTCGGGTATCTCGACTAGCGTCCTTCGCTCTCCCGGACCGTGCGCCGAGCCACTCGGGGCGCGGTCCGCCGTCGTAGATACTGTTCGGGGTTCCGGCCGATTCGAGGGCGAGTGACGGCTTCGCGGAAGAGGAGACGTTCGGCGGCCTCAACGCCGTCGGGCACAACCGGCCGGACGGGCAGCGGGCTCGCTTCGATCCTCGGTCTCGGCGACGGGGAGCACGCGCGTGACCAGCTGCTGATCCTGTCCGGAACCGGGCAGAACCTGGCCGGCCTGGCCGTCTTCGTCGTCGCCACGTTCGTGATGAACATCATTGTCGCGCATGCGTTCGGGAAGCGCTCGGTCGCCTTCGGGCAGGTCACGCTGGTCACGCAGCTCGCGTTCGTCGCCGGTGCGGCCACACGCTTCGGGATGGACATGGCAGCCGTCCGCCGCGTCGCGATCGAGGTCGGCGGCGGACAACCGGGACGCTCGCGCGCGATCGTGCGGATCGCCGTCTCGATCGCGCTCGTCGTCAGCGTTGTCGTGGCGGTGGCCGGGTTTCTGGCGGCCGGGCCCCTCGCGGAC
>JALYLP010000111.1 GCA_030774195.1 Actinomycetota bacterium
GCTGATGCAGGGCATGTCGAGGATCCGCTCGGCGCGGCGCTGGATCACCTGCAACGTGCTGCTCGCGACCCCGAGATCCTCGGCGAATGCTGGAACGTCCGTGGCCTCACCCACCCTCGCGATCCACTCGTCGCCGAAGAACTTGATCAGCTTGTAGATCGCATCCTCTTGCGCATGACTCCATTGGTAGGCTGTCTGGATATCGCCGAGCGTCAGTTCCGCCAGCAAGAGTCGAAGACCCGTTGCCGCCGCACCGGCCGCGCGCGTCGCGTACACCTTCAGCCGGTCGGCCGCCCATGGGTGGTCGCGAAGGCCCTTGCGGACACCGCTGCTACCCTCGAGATACTCACCGTGCGGATCGAACAGCAGGCACGCGTACCGGCCCTGCGACGAGAGCACCTGACCGGCGAGCACCTTCATCAGGTTCGATTTGCCCATCCCCGTCGTCGCGAAGACCCCCACGTGGGAGGTGAGCGTCTCGCCCTTGATGCCGACCTCGAGGTCGATCGTCTCTTCTCCCGATCGCAACAGACCGATCAACACGTCGCCCATCCGCTCCTGCAGGAACGCGAAGTCCTCGGGCCCCGGCGCGGTCACCTGGGCGAACTGCGCTGGGAGCGACTTCGGCTTGCGGAACGCGCCGCCCGCGTCCAGGTAGCCGAGCGGCTGGCAGCGCGCCACCTTGTACAGCCGCTGCACGGGGTCGTGGAGGTCGTAGGGCGAACCGGCGGCATCACCCATCATGTAGGCACCCGCGGTGCGTTCCGCCCATCCAGGATCCGAGGAATCCGATCCATACGTGACGTCGATCACCCGGAACAGGAAACGCCGGGCGCGCTCCACGTCCTCGGCCGCGAGCAGCTCTCCGAGGAAGAGGTCCGTTCCATAGAACGAGCGGAACGTCGCCTCGAGCACGCTCCTGCCGAAGATGCGTCCTTTGTGATCGGTCATGTGTTGTCGGTCATCGCCTCTCCAGGCTCAGTTGCGGTTCAGCACCTCGTGGAAATCTTGGAAGAGCACTTCGATGTCGTCTTCTGACAGGCCGTGGCGTGCCAACAACCCGCGGAACGCCCGTCGCAGGTCCGCCACCCCGTAGCCCGTCACGCGTGCGGCTTGATGCGCGCGCGCGAGAGGATAGGGATATCCAACGAACGCCGGGTCGGTCCCCAGGGCTGCCAGACGACCGAGAACCTCGCGAGGATCATGCTCGTCGCGAGCGATATCCACCCGGAAGGCGTACGGCGCTGTAGGAGCGAGATGTGCGACGTAGATGTCGCCGACGTACAAGCGACCGAAGACCGGGTCGGTCGAGATCCTCGTCGCCCATAGCAGGAGGCCCATCTCCCGGTCGCCGCGCCGCTTCAGCAAGGTCACCAACGGCGCGTGGCGCCCCCAATACAGAGTGGATGCCTTCACGACGCCGGCGAGCTGAACGCCACGTTCGACCGCGTTCTGATGCGCGCGTCGAACCACAGCGGGTGGGACGAGGGGCCCGCCGTGCAGCGATCCGTCGACCAGAACCAGGTCCCCGGCATCGGCCTCCCGGATCGTTCGGATGACCTCTCGCCATTCCGCCCACTCGCGAAGGGCATCGACCGGACGCGTGAGCTCCGGCAACTGATCCGGCTCCTCGCCGGTGAGCTCAGTAAGCGCCTCGCGCGCCAGCTCGGCGACGCGGTCTGCCGAAACCGGGCGCACCTCGAGCGGTGGCGATTCCACGAGATCGGTACGCCCCGAGGTGAAGCGCACCCGGGCGACGCGGAAGGCGGCAACCTGAAAGGCGCGCCCGTCGGCCACGGTGCACGAGCCTCCGTCGATCGCCCAGACGACCCCAGGGTCGCGAGCCGCCACCTCCTCCAGGCCGAACGCGTCGGGGTGACCCGGCACGACCACATCGTCCCCGAGCTCGAGCTGACCCCCCACGACCCGGATGTCTCCCCCGGGTCGCTCCAGCAACTCGACGACGAATGCCGCTGCGTCATCGAGCTGTCCGCTCCGAACGCTGTCGGCCCCGACCAGCTCATTCGGGAACTCCAGAGGTGCTTCCACATCACGCACGTCGGCGAGCATATCCCCGCCGACCGACGTCTCAGGCGAACGGTCCATGGCACTAGGCCGTCCGCGTGGCGGAAGTCTGAGGAAGTCTCCCCCGCTCGGGATTGAACCAACGCGTAAGAGCTGCCGATAACCACCCGAGTAGGCCGGTTCAGCCAGTCGCACGAGGGAGCTATCGATGGCTGCTACGAGGAATGCAGCGAGCATCGCACGACGACTCCTGATCGCCCTTGCGATCTTGCTTATCGCCGGCATCGGCGGTTCGTTCTGGACGGGTATCCGAGCGAAAAGCTCGGCGTCGACAGCTGTGGTCACGCAAGCGCAGACGATCACGGACAAGTCATTGAGCCTGATCTTCAAGCCGAGCGACCTCACCGAACCGGCCATAGGCGATCGGGGAA
>JALYLP010000112.1 GCA_030774195.1 Actinomycetota bacterium
CGTCCACGTAGAGCGTGGCGTCGGGACGATCCTCCTCCGGGAGCGACGCCCGCCGCATGCACCGCTGCCACACCCGTGCGACGACGAAGGCGCCCAGGAGCCTTGAGGTGTCCTCGCCCAGCGTTCCCTTCGGAACGCGGACGAGCAGCAGCCCGCCTTCGTCGATGAGGGACTCGATGTCGCGCTTGGGCGTGACCTGGCCGACGATGGCTCGCACCGGACCCCTGAGCAGGAACGCGCGAAGCTTGTTGAGGAGCGGCGCGATGTGCTGGGCGCGCTGCTGTTCGGGAAGCCTCTCGTACCAGCTCCAGAAGGCCGAGAGGCCGCCCACGTCTGCGAGCCGCTCGCGAATGGCCCGGCGCCAGTCGAAGTCGGTGAGCAGCAGCGGCACCTCGGCGAGGGTCGCTCCCGGGATCTGAGCGAGCGTCAGGCATGCGGCGCGCATGATGTCGTCCGTACGCGGCCCCCACCAAGGTTCGTAGATGCGTTTGAACACGCCCGCGACGTGATCGACGATCAGATCCGGATCTGTGCCGGCGAGCACGTTGAGGCCGACGGCGTCCTTGCGGTCATCGGGGTCCATGACGCACGTTCGGTCCTCGCAGCCTTCGGGAAGCCGCTCAAGGATCGTCTCGACGAGGTCCCCCTTGGGGTCGATGACGACAGCCGCACGCCCTGCCGCGGCGTCCTGGAGGACGAGGTTCGCAAGCAGGGTCGACTTCCCCGTGCCGGTCTCACCGATGACGTGGAGATGGTGCCGGGCATCCTCCACGGCGATGGCGACGGGGCGACTCACCCCGGGATGGTCGGCGCGACCGAGCACCAGCCCTGTTGAGGGCAGGGTTCGCGAAGGAGCCACCGTCTTCGCCCCCGCCCGGTCGAGACCGGCCACCGCGCCGGCTGCCGGAACGGTCGCGATCTGCGCGAGCTCGGGAACCGAGAGCGGCAGGTGACGGCTCATGAGCCGCTTCGCGATCGCCCGGTGTGGCCGGTTGGCTCGGCGGCGCCGAAAGCCGTTCCGACCCTCGAAGACGGCGAAGGCTCCTGCCAATCCGTGGATGCGACCCCTCGCCCGCTCGCGGTCGGACGACCGCACGGCAACCCGAACAGTGCAGGCCCACAGCGGCGACGCCGCCTTGGACAGGATCGCCCGCACGTCCCCCTCGATCGTCGGGTCTGGCGCCGGGCGGTGGCCAGCCCCTCCCCGACCAACCCGCCAGGAGAACCGACCCGGTCTCCCTCCCGCCCGAAGCACTCGTGCCGCGCGAAGGAGCCGATGCCGCGCCCGGGAGGTGAGTGGCCGGGCGAGGACCTGGACGAAGGCGTTCTCGTTCTCGCCCAACCCGGTCAGCGCCGCAAGCGCCAGGCCGAGGGACTCGTCTCCAGCTCCTTCGCCTACCGGGAACCACTCGGGCTCGGCGAGGCGGAACTCGCAGGCCTCCAGGTGGCCGTCGCTCTGCGAAAGCGCGGCCAGAGGATCGGCAGCGGTCACCTCGGTCCGGGCGCCCGGGAACGCGACCTCAACGGCCCGCTCGACGAGGCCCGGAGGCACGTCCTGCGGCACCCAGAGCGCGATGTCAATCTCCTCGGGTCGCCCCACAACCTCGAACCCGAGGTGTGGCTGGCCGAAGACGAGCCTCTTCCACCACGGTCGTAGGAGGGCGTGCAGACTCATCCACAACAGGCGCGCCTGCTGTGGGTCGACCTCAGGAGGAGGAAGGATGCGCACTCGCCGTGCGCCTTCGCGGAGACGCCGATCGCGCAAGGCGAGGAACAGCCGCCAGGCCACGAGGACGACCGCCCCGATCGTGATCGCCAGTGCGATCCAGGGAAGGGCGTCAAGCGCGAACTCCTTGAGCGCGTGCAGTACGTCGCGCGCGAGGCTAGAGGGATCGAGGAGGTAGCGGATTGGACCGCCTGGGGTTGGTCGCGGAACCGGCGTGCGCTCCGTCACTGGTCCCACCCGATGTGGAGGTGATCGCCGTGGTCCCGCGTGAAGACGCTCACCGAGGGGTGGGAGAGGAGCCAGGGACCTCCGAGCTCGTCTGGAAGCAGCGGCGGAGGGAGCATCAGAACCATCTCCATGGCGTCTCGAGCCGCCGCGTTGTACACGGAGACCGCCTGGCCATCGATGACCGAGATGTCCACGGCCCTGCCGAAGGCGTGGTTGGAGGGCGAGGTCGTCCCCGCGACGAAGTACGAGTGCCCGGTGATGAGGGGTCCGACCGAGCCGAGGTCGTGGCGCTCCGCGAGGAACAGCAGCACCTGGAGCACTCGGGGGTCCACCCTCCCCTCGGCCACGTCCCCCACCGCCGCGGACCCCAGCTGGATCCGGGGGTGCGAGAGGACCATCGCCT
>JALYLP010000113.1 GCA_030774195.1 Actinomycetota bacterium
GTCGAACGACGCTTGAGCGACGACGCGACTCCCGGGGATGCTGATGGCGAGCTCTCGGCCCTCGGCGACCATCGGGAGCGATAGCCTGCAGTAGCTCTCGACGAGCGCTTTGACGTTGCCCGCCGTCATGTTCGCGACCTCGCCCAGCGCGTCGCGGATCTCGTCATCCGTCGTCGTGCTCTCGTCGACGTCGAACATCGTCGCCGCCACCTTCCGCGCCAGACCCTCGGGGCAGCTGACGAGGACCGTGCCGTCCCACCCACCGGAGATCTGGACGGATGCCGACAGGTGCCTCGTCCCGTTCATCTCGGCTGGCGCGCTTCTCGCCTGGACCGGGAACCCGAGCATCGACGTCCAGATGTCGTTCACGATCTGACCGAGGTCCTCCGTACTGAATTCCATGACCGTCCTCCTTATCCCTGCCCCGTACGCACGGGGGATCGTTGCTTCCTGCGATACCAGCCGGTCGGACCGACCGGGTCCCGCCGGAAGGTGTCATCGATGTGCAAGGTCGTCTCCGACGATCCGAGCAGGAGGTATCCGTGCGGGGCAAGCACGTCGCGGACGCGCCCCAACACCTGCCGCTTGGTCGCCGTGTCGAAATAGATCATCACGTTGCGCATGAGCACGAGGTCCATAGGGGGAAGGTTCGTCCACGGTCCCATGAGGTTCTGCCGTTGGAACCGGACCATCGAACGGATCCGGGCGTCGAGCTCCCACCCCACACCGACCCGACGGAAGTACTTCACCAGGAGGTGGGCCGGCAGCCCGCGGTTGACCTCGATCTGCCCGTACAGCCCTGCGCGTGCCCGTTCGAGCATCGCTGCCGACACGTCGGTGCCGACGATCGAGATCTGCCAATCGTCCAGTTCAGGGAAGTCCTCGCGAACCAACATCGCAAGGCTGTACGGCTCCTGGCCGCTCGAGCAACCGGCCGACCAGATGAAGAGCGTGCGCGACAGCCGCTTGCGTTCGATCAGATCGGGCAGCACGTGCGTGCGGAGACTCTCGAACGGATGCACGTCCCGGAACCAGGTCGTCTCGTTGGTGGTCAGCGCGTCGACGACCTCCTCGTGAAGCGGGGACGTCTGCTCCTCGCGCAGGGCCGCCACCAGTTCCGAGAGCGAACCCAGGCCGGCACGGCGCACCAAAGGATCCAAGCGAGTGACGGCGAGGTACTCCTTCCCGGGGTCGAGCACGATCGCGGCCCGCTCACGGACGAGGTCCTGGATGTACCGGAAGTCCTGTTCCGCGAGCATCACGGGCCGACCCCGACCGGTGGTCGCAGGGGCATCCGGGCGCGGCCGACCTCGAGCCGGCGCTCGATCTCGGCACCCAGTCCCGCCAGCGGAACGATGGCGTCCGCGATCCCCGACTGCACGACGAACCCGGGCATACCCCACACGACGCTCGTCGCCTCGTCCTGCACGATCACGCGGGCGCCCGCGGCGTGGAGCTGACGAGCACCACGCATCCCGTCGCTCCCCATGCCGGTCATCACGACGCCGAGGGCGTGGGGGCCGTACGCTTCGGCGACCGAGCGGAAGAGCGGATCGACGGACGGGCGGCAGGAGTTCTCGCGAGGGCCCACATCGGTACGGATCCGCACCTGCCCTCCGCTGCGCTCGACCGTCATATGGCGGTCGCCGGGCGCGATCCATGCGCAGCCAGCGTCCAGGACGTGGCCGTCGGCCGCCTCCACGACGTGCAACGGCGACGTGCGGTCCAGGCGCTCCGCCAGGACCCGCGTGAACATCGGCGGCATGTGCTGCACGATCAGAACGGGAACGGGCAGGCGCGAGGAGAGCTCGGGGAGGACGGTCCCGAGAGCCGTCGGCCCCCCGGTGGACACCCCGATGGCGATCACGTCGATGCGCGCAGCGGGTCCTGTGGCCGGCGAGACACGTTCGGCAACGACCGCCGGACGGGTCGTGCCGTCGGCGGGCACGCCCGGGCACAGCGTCAGGATCCTTGGCAGGAGCTCTTCGCGGATCCTCGCCATCGCCTCGGTGGGACTCGCGGCACCGCTGGGCTTGACGACGTAGTCGTTCGCGCCCAGCGCCAGCGCATCGAGCGTGATCTGCGCGTCGCGTGCCGTGTAGGTGCTGAACATGATGACGACGAGATGCGGCCAGCGCTCTCTGATCGCCTCGAGGGTCTCCAGACCGTCCATCACGGGCATGTCGACGTCAAGCGTCACGACATCTGGTCGAAACCGTTCGATGTTGGACAGCGCCACCCGGCCGTCGGCGGCCACGCCGACCACCTCGACGGACCCCTCGGATGCGAGGGCCGTGGAAACGAGACGGCGAGCGACGACCGAATCGTCGACGACCAGGACGCGTGGCCGACCCATCAGTCTTGTTCGACCAGACCGACCAGGCCGAGCTTCTCGGCGAGCGCTTCTCGCGTGATCGGCTTGGTCGCGTACTCGTCGACCCCGGCCATCAACGCATGGAAGATCTGTGCCGGATCGCTCTCGGACGTGATCATCACCACACGCATCTCTTCGTAGGCAGCCTCGGCGCGCACCTGGTGCACGAACGTCATCCCGTCCATGCCGGGCATCGTCCAGTCCACCAGGACGACGTCGACCGCACCGAGCTCGGCCAGTCGTGAGAGCGCCTCCTGGCCATCACCCGCCTCGAACACCTCGAAGCCGAGCGCAGCCAGCTCGCGCTTGAGGATCATCCGCATCGCTTTCGAATCGTCGATCACCAGTGCTCGCATCGTGTCCTCCATCTCCTGCCGATCCGTCATCCGCGTCATCACGCGGTTCCCGTGCCGTTCCCGCCCGTCGCTCCCCGGCCGGCCCCGGCCAGACTCGGTTCGAAGCCGGGTCTCTTGTCGACCTCCGCGCCGCGGGCGGCTGGCATCCGACGGAGCCGCGCCGACCCCTCGACGACGAAACGCGAGACGGTCAAGCTGAGCTCCTCGGCCAGGCGCGCGAGGTCCTGCGCGGCCGCTTGCGCCGAAGCCGCACCTGACGACGTGTCCTGAGCCGCCTGCGCCACGCCGGTGACGTTCGCGGCGATCTCTCCGGCGCCTGTCGCTGCCTCGGTCACGTGCCGGGTGATCTCGTTGGTCGTCGCGGTCTGCTGCTCGACCGCGGACGCGATCGTTCCCTGGATGTCGTTGATCCGGGTGATCACCTCGGAGATGTGACTGATCGCGGTCATCGCCGCGCGGGCGTCACCTTGGATCGCGACGACCTTCTGGCCGATCTCCTCGGTCGCGGCAGCCGTCTCCTTCGCGAGCTCCTTGACCTCGTTCGCGACGACGGCGAACCCTTTGCCCGCCTCGCCCGCCCGGGCCGCCTCGATCGTCGCGTTGAGCGCCAGCAGGTTCGTCTGCTCGGCGATGGAGGTGATCACCTTGATGACCTCGCCGATCTCGGCCGAGGAATCCCCGAGCTGGCGGACCGTCGCGTTGGTCGACCCTGCGGCGGTCACGGCCTCGGCGGCGACGTCCGCGGCTTCGTGAGCCGACGAGGCGATCTCGCGGATCGACGCCGACATCTCCTCGGCCGAGGCGGCCACCGTGTTCACGTTGCCCGAAACCTGCTCCGCCGCCGCCGACACCGCGTTCGCTTGTGCGGACGTCTCCTCCGCCGAAGCGCCCATCTGCGTGCTCGTGACGGACAGCTCTTCCGATGAAGAGGCGAGCGTCCATGCGGATTCCCGGATCCGCCGGACGACCGTCGCGAGGTCGCCCACGGCTCTGTTGAACGAGGTCCCGAGCTGGGACACCTCGTCGGAGCCGGTTACCCGGACCTCGCTCGTCAGGTCCGCCTGGGCCAGCGACTCGAGCCCGACGACACATTCGGCGAGCGGCTTCGTGATGCCGCGCGAAACGAGCCGCGCGGCGTAGAAGAATCCCGCGAAGACCGCGATGGTGAACCAGATCTGCATCGCCTGCACGCGCTCGGCGACGGCGTTCGCGTCGCTCGCGGCTTGCGAGGCTCGGGCCTGGATGACGTCCGTGAGGTCGCTCAGCATCGACCGGAGGTCCTGCGATGACTGTTCGAACGAGGTGCGTTGTGCGAGCGCCGACGATCGATCGGTCCCGGTCAGGAGCGCGAGCTGTCTCGCGCCCTCGACGTAGGTCTTCGCGACCGGCACGACGATCCGGAACCGCGCCACGATGTCGGGGTCATCCTTCAGCTGTGCTTGTGCGGCCGCGAGACTGCCGAGAAGGGTCTGACCGTCTCGTTCGATCGTCGTCGCGTCGAGTCTCGGTTCCGGCCCTCCCGCGAGCATCCCGATGTACACGTCACCCCGGATCGCGTCCTGCATCATGTCGGCTTGCATGCCCGCTCGAACGGCGGCGGCTGTCGCCGCCGTCCGGTCGCTCGCGGAGGCGAGCGACCGGATCGCCACGCGTTGAACGAGCATCACCGCGAGCGCGGCGCAGAGGCCCGCGAGTCCGAGCGCCATGATCTTCCTGCTCACGGTCCACCGGAACCTTCTCGCTCGGCGGGACATCGGTTGCCCGAAGCTCGCGTCGCGATCCTTCTTCCGCCCAAACCTCATCGG
>JALYLP010000114.1 GCA_030774195.1 Actinomycetota bacterium
CCTCGTGCTCGCGCCGCCGCCCGCTTAGGGCGTCTCGCCCGGGGCGGGGCGGCGGGGCAGGACCACGAGGGCGACGACGAACGCCGCGGCGAAGCCCGGGATGCTCCCGCCGATCGCCGAATCGCCCACCAGCGGGAACGGCAGGCCGAGCCAGCCGTGCACGACGTGCCCGAGCCCGGAGGTCCACCAGCCGACGAGGGTCGTCGGCGCGCACCACTGGAAGACGACGAAGCCGACGACCCACGGCAGTACGGCGCGCCACCGGACCCCCCGTGGCGCGCCGTCGAACAGCGCGTGCTCCCCGAACCGCCCGTGTGCGCGGATCCCCCAGTCGGCCAGGAACACCGCGAACAGCGGAACGAACACCGACCCGATCAGCAACAGGAAACTCTCCAGCGTGGCCGCCGCGTCGCTCCCGACCGCTGCCGCGATCGCGAGCCCCGCGCCCCCGACCGCCACGATCAGCGCTCGCTGCGACCACGCGGGGCGCGCGTTCTGCACGGTGATCGCAGAGGAATAGACGTTGGCCATCGCCTGGTCTGACTCGCCGACCAGGAGCGCCAGCAGCACCACCCCGCCACCGGCCGCGGCGGCGATCGTCGTTCCGAGGTCTAGCACGTCCGTCCCGGAGCCCGCCGCGAGCACCAGCAACGCGCCCAGCAGGTAGAACCAGACGTTCCCCAGCGCGTAGCCGCTCGCAGTGCCAACGAACGCCGCTCGCGGCTCCCGCCCGAACCGCGAGTAGTCCGCCACGAGCGGGAGCCAGGAGATCGGCATCGCGATCACGAGGTCCACGCCCAGCCAGAACGGCAGCCCGCCGAGACCGGGGCGGGACCAGATCGCGCCCAGGTCCGCCCCGGCCACGATCTTCACGGTGATCCAGACGGCGACCGCGACCACGATCCACACGCCGAAGTGCTCCAACCACCTGCGGACGGTGAAGATCGGGCCGGCGAGTGCGAGCGCGGTGCACACCACCGCCACCACGAGCATCCACACGAAGGTCGCATCGAGCCCGAACAGGTCGACCGAGACGGCATTCGCGATCCGCCCCATCGCCCAGAACTCGAAGGCGGTCCACCCGATCAGCTGGACGAGGTTCGCGACCGACGGCACGTAGGACCCGCGGAGGCCCAGCACCGGGCGGAAGAGCACCATCGACGGGACGCCGTCGCTGGCGCCCGCGGCCGCGACGAGCCCGAGCGGGACGCACCCGATCGCGGTCCCGATCACGATCGCGAGTACCGCCATCGGCAGCCCGAGTCCGGGTACGAGCAGCGCACCGCTCACCAGGACGAGGAGCCCGATCGACAGGTCGCCCCAGAGCACCGCCAGGTCGAGCCCGGAGAAGCGCCGGAGCGCTTGCGGGACGGGGCGGATCCCCCAGTTCGGCGTTTCGCGCTCGAGGGCCTCCTCGAGCCGTTCGGTGACCGATGCGATCGGCGCCGTCGGTATCATGAGCTCCCTCCGCCGGTCCTGACCGGATCAGGTTCGAAGGGTCGCCGGTTCCGCAACCGGCCTCTCAGCCCGGTCCCACCGGGCTCCCCTGCTTCGGTTCCACGCTAACACGAGGTCGAGCGATCACCGGCGGGGGCCGGATGCGATCACCGCCCCCCGGAGGCCCGCGGCGGCTCGCCGCATCAACCACCGGAGCACGGGCGCGTACAGCCACGCGGCCGCCTCGCCGACCACCGGCACCCGGAGGCGGACGTCCTCGGTCCAGACGAACCGCGTGCCGCCGGGTTCGGGTGTCAGGGTCCACGTGCCCTCGCCCACGACGAGGCCCCCGTGCCGCAGGACCAGCCGTCGCGGTGGCTCCCAGCCGATCACCTCCATCGCCTCCGTGAACGCGGGGAGCCCGAGGATGAGGGTGCGCACGGCGAGCCGGACGCCGACGCCCTCCCGCTCCGCCGAGACGACCTCGACGCGATCGGCGTCGAGCATCCAATCCGCCTGGCGCTCCCACGCGAGCAGGATCGCCCAGGCCTCTTCGGGCGGACACGGCAGCGACGTTCCGACCCGAACGAGCACGGGGTCAGCGGAGCGGACCGGTTACGCCTTCGACAGCCGCAACGAGGGTCCCATCGTGCACGAGCTCGACCGCCGCCTCGATGTCCGGCCCGAACTCCCGGTCGTGTTCGACGAACGGGACCCGACCCCGGATCGCCTGCACGGCGGCACGGGTGGCCGGGCCGGGCTCGAGCGGGGCGCGGAGATCCAGCGCCTGCGCCGCGGCGAGCGCTTCGAGTGCGAGCACGGTCTCGGCGTTCGCGACGATCTCGCGTGCGTGTCGCGCGCTCGTCATGCCCATGCTGACGTGATCCTCCTGGCCGGCGCTCGATGGGATCGAATCGACGGATGCCGGATGCGCGAGCGACTTGCATTCGGAGACGATGGAGGCGCCGGTGTACTGGATGAGCATGAACCCACTGTTCAGCCCGCTCTCCGGGACCAGGAACGGCGGGAGACCGTTGGAGGTCTTCGGGTCGAGGAGGCGATAGAGACGCCGGTCGCTGATGGACGCCAGCGACACCAACGACAGTGCGAGCGCATCCATCGCGACGGCGACCGGCATCCCGTGGAAGTTGCCGCCGCTCTGGACCTCGTCGTCCTCCACGAGGACGATCGGGTTGTCGCTCACGCTGTTCGCCTCGATCGACAGCACCTCCCGGACGTGCCGGCAGGTATCTCGCGTGGCGCCGTGCACCTGGGGGGCGCACCGCAGCGAATAGGCGTCCTGCACCAGGTGCGGTGACGTCCGATGCGACTCGCGGATCGGGGAAGCGTTCAGCAGGACCCGGAGGTTCGTCGCGCTCGCCGCCTGGCCCGGGTGCGGCCGCAGCCGCTGGAGCCGCTCGTCGAAGGGGGCGTCGGTCCCGAGCGACGCTTCGATCGTCATCGCAGCGATCACGTCCGCCGCCCGAGCGAGCTGTTCGGAACGAACGAGCGCGAGGGTGCCGACCGCGAGCATCCCTTGCGTCCCGTTGACGAGCGCGAGCCCTTCCTTCGCCTGGAGCTCCAGCGGACGCACGCCCGCTCGGCCGAAGCCCTCGGCGGCCGGCTCTGAGGCGCCGTCACTCGTCAGCAGCCGTCCGAGCCCGATCAACGGCAACGCCAGACCGGCGAGCGGCGCGAGGTCGCCCGACGCCCCGAGCGAGCCCTGCTCCGGGACGGCGGGGACGATGTCGCGGTTCAGCATCTCGACCATCAGCTCGATGACCTCCGCGCGAACGCCTGAATGCCCGAGCGCAAGGACGTGCGCGCGGAGCAGGAGCATCGCGCGCGCCTCCTCGCGCGACAGCGGTCGGCCGACCGCGGTCGCATGGGAGGTGACGATGCCGTGCTGCAGCGCCGAGGTCTGCTCGGGCGCGATCCGCGTATCGGCGAGCGCGCCGAAGCCGGTCGTGACGCCGTACATCGTGCGGCCTTCGGCGA
>JALYLP010000115.1 GCA_030774195.1 Actinomycetota bacterium
TCTACGCGGCGGGGTCCGCCGCGCGCTCCAAGACGGACTCCGATTTCGCGCTGGTCCGGTACCTGTCGACAGCGCGACCCGCCCGAGCCACGAACTCCTCGAGCACTCCGACGTTCGTTCTGTACCCCGGTCTCGCTGTGCTCGTCGGGATCTTCCTGTTCGTGCGTGCCCACCGACGGACCTCCTGATCTGCTTCGGATCGCGAGAGAAGTTCAGTCTCCGCATCCACGAAACCGTGTCGCGATTCGTCCATGCGTTCGTGGACCTGGATCGTCCACCTCGAACGAAGGGGGATCCGATGAGGACCCGGTTGGGCTCGCATCAAGGAGGAGAACAGCGATGCACGTGAAAACCGGCACTTCGTGCGGAGGCTCCCTGCGTGTTGCCCGGGTGGCGGTATGCGCCCTCGCGCTACTCGGCTTGGCTTGCACCTCGAACCAGGGTGCTCCACACGCGTCGGCCTCGGCGAACCCGCCCTCCTCGAATCTGAACGCCGCAGGACTCGATCCGTCCTTCGGTTCCGGCGGGGAGGTCACAACGTCGTTCACGTTCGGACATGATGCGATCGCTGCCATCGCCGTCCAGGCCGACGGCAAGTTCGTGGCCGTCGGCAATGCCGACTCGGACGCCGAGTTCGCGCTGGCTCGCTACAACCCGGACGGGAGCCTCGACAGCACGTTCGGGGACGGTGGCAAGGTCACGACCGACTTCACGAAGGACGGTGATTGGGCCGACGCGGTCGCCGTCCAACCCGACGGCAAGATCGTCGCGGCTGGGGGAGCCGGGCAGACCGGATCGGGACGCACGCTGACCTGGACTTCGCTCTCGCCCGCTACAGCCCGGACGGGACGCTCGACCCGACCTTCGGCCACGGGGGCAAGGTCATGACCAGTTCCACGCCGGGCGGGGACTACGTGAACGGCATCGCGATCCAGCCCCACGGGAAGATCGTGGCGGCCGGGATGGAAGGTGACCGGATCGGCTACGACGCCAACTTCGCCCTGGCCCGCTACAACCCCGACGGGAGCCTCGACGCTACGTTCGGGCAGGGTGGGATGGTCACGACGGACTTCGCCCAGAAAGATGGCGCCAATGCCGGGGTCGTCCTCCAGGCCGATGGGAAGATCGTCGCGGCGGGGGTCGCGATCCCGGATGGCTTCGCGCTGGCCCGCTACAACCCCGACGGGAGCCTCGACACCACGCGGGAAGGGCGGGCTGGTCAGCACGTCGTTGCGCGACGCGGGCGCCGCGTTCCATATGGCGCTGCTGCCCGACGGCGAGATCCTGGCGGCCGGCGGAGGCTTCTCGACCGACCCGCAGAGGTTGGTCATCGCTCGGTTCACATCGAGCGGGAAGCTCGACGGCAGCTTCGGGACCGACGGCATCCTGACATCGAAGCTCTCCGATCCGTTCGGGTCGATCGCGGTCCAAGACGACGGGAAGATCGTCGCGGAGGGTCCGAGCTTCACGCTCGTCCGCTTCGATCCTGACGGCTCGCTCGATCCGGGGTTCGGGGCGAACGGTGAGCTGACGACGGATCTCGGCTCCGGGTTCACCTCGACGGGATTCGGGATGGGTGCCCTCGCGATCGACGGAGGCGGCGACATCCTCGCCGGCGGATACGCGAGCAGCTCGAAGAGCGACTCGGACTTCGCACTGGTGCGGTACCTGGCGACGTGAGCTCGTAGACGACGACCCGCCATCGGGCGCCAGTGAGCGCGCCATCCCCGTTTGTAAGCACAGGTGGCCACCTCGTGCTTGCTTTGCCGGTCTGTCCTAGAAGGTGGCTGAGCGCCTGCACGTTCGGAGTCCGCCGAGGGTCCTCGATACGGCATGAACCGATCGATCGATATCGCTCCGGATGGGTAGGGAGAGAGCATGATCCTTGTCACCGGCGCATCCGGGTCGATCGGCTCACGGCTCGTGGATCGGCTGGTCGAGGTCGGCTACACCCCCCGCATCGCCGGCCGTCAACCCGAGCGTTTGACTGCGCGGTGGCCCCAGCTCTCGGCCGTCGAACTGGACGTCGGTCGCCCGGCGACCCTGGCCGCCGCCTTGGACGGCATCGAGGCCGCGTACTACCTGGTGCATTCCATGGAGCCCGGGACGGACGGCGGCTTCCGGGAGCGTGATGCCCAGGGCGCCCGCAACTTCGCACGGGCGGCGATGGAGGCAGGCGTCCAACGGGTGATCTACCTGGGCGGGCTCGGCCGCGACGACCAGGACCTGTCCGAGCACCTGGCGAGCCGGCAGGAGACCGGGCGGATCCTCGCTGAGGAGGGTCCGCAGGTGCTGGAACTCCGGGCTGCGATGGTGATCGGTTCAGACAGCGCCTCCTACCGAATGCTGACCGACCTGGTGAACCGCTTGCCGGCCATGATCCTGCCGAGATGGGTGT
>JALYLP010000116.1 GCA_030774195.1 Actinomycetota bacterium
CGATCTCGTCCTTCGAGTCGACGTCCTTCGCGACCGTCTTGATCCGCTCGACCGCGAGCTCGACGGCACGCTCGATGCCGCGCTTGAGCGACATCGGGTTCGCGCCCGCCGCGACGTTCCGCAGGCCCTCCTTCACGATCGCCTGGGCGAGCACGGTCGCCGTGGTCGTTCCGTCGCCCGCGACGTCGTCCGTCTTCTTGGCAACCTCTTTGACCAGCTCTGCGCCGATCTTCTCCATCGGGTCGTCGAGCTCGATCTCCTTGGCGATCGAGACGCCGTCGTTCGTGATCGTGGGCGCTCCCCACTTCTTCTCGAGAACGACGTTGCGGCCCTTCGGGCCCAGGGTGATCTTGACCACGTTGGCGAGTTGGTCCATCCCGCGCTCGAGGGCCCGACGGGCCTCCTCGTCGAAGCTGATGAGCTTCGGTGCCATCCCTTGCCTCCTTCGTTCGGTTCTCAGACGACCTGCCGACTGCTAGCACTCGGCAGGCGTGAGTGCTAAGGGATGGTAGCTCCGGGAGCCGAGAAGTGGCAACGCGACCCCGACGATAGTCTTCGACCCCATGAGCCAAGAACGGGCCTGGGTGCGACGATTCACCGCTCCTGAGCTCGGCTTCCCCGTCTGGTCATCGGCGGACCCTGACCTGCTCGCCCTCGTCAGCACGTTCGGGGGCACCGCGCAGGCATGGACCCACGATCTGCGGACGGGAGCGTGGGAGCAGCTGAGTCACGAACCCATCGGCGTGGACCAGGGGGTCTGGGTTCTGCCCGATGGCCGCTTCGCGTGGTGGAGCGACGGGACCGGGAACGAACGGGGGCGGCTGGTCGGGGCACCGGCCGGCGGCGCACCCGAACCGATCCTGGCGGATCTCCCAGAGGGTTGGCTCACTGGGCTCGCGTTCCACCCGGGCCGGACCGCGATCGGCTTGGAGGTGGAGGGCGACTATCGGGTCTACGTGATCGACGACGGCGAAGACCCGCGCCTCCTCTGGGCGACGACGTTCCCGAGCGGCGTCGGCCGTGCCTATCCGAAGACCGGGGGCCTCTGCGCGGACGGATCGCTCGTCTGCGTCCGGCACGCCGAACGCGGCGACATCCTGCACCTCGCGCTTCGCGTCCTGGACGCGAGCACGGGAGCGGTCCGTGGCGATCTCGTCGATGCCGGCTCGAACCTGGAGCCGGACGCGTGGTCCCCGGTCCCGGGAGACCGACGGTTGGCGTTCACGAGCGAGTTGGGACCGTTCGAACGACCCGCCGTCTGGGACGTCGAGACCGGAGCGCGCACCGACGTGGCCGTCGACCTTCCCGGCGCCGTCTTCCCGATCCAGTGGTGGCCGGACGCGTCCGCTCTCCTCGTCCGTCACGAGCACGAGGGCAGGGCCCAGCTCTATCGGTTGGACCCGCTGACCGGGTCGATCGACCTGATCGCCGATCCGGACGGCGACATCGACGGCGAAGGGGGTACCGGCATCCGCCCCGACGGCTCCGTGTGGCTCCTGGCGAGCGACGCGACGCGTGCTCCCCGGGTCGTCGACCAGGACGGCCGGGAGGTGCTCCCGAGTCCCGCGGAACCGCCACCACCCGGTCGAGCGTTCCGGTCCTTCTTCTTCTCCAACCCCAGCGGCGACCGTATCCAGGCGTTCGTCGTGACCCCGCCGGGGCAGGGGCCGTTCCCCACCGTGATGTCGGTGCACGGCGGTCCGGAGTGGCACGAGCGCGATCGCTTCGACCCCGAGACGCAAGCGTTCGTCGACGCCGGATACGCCGTCGCCCTCGTCAATCACCGCGGCTCGACGGGATACGGCGTGCCGTTCCGCCGCGCACTGATCGGCGCCGTCTGCTTCACGGAGACGGAGGACATCATCGCGGGCCTCGACGCCCTCGAGCGCGAAGGCGTCGTCGATCCCCGACGCGTGTACTGGAGCGGGTGGTCCTGGGGCGGCTGTCTCGCGTGCTTCAACGCCGGCGCCCACCCCGATCGGTGGCGCGCGATCTTCGCGGGGATCCCCTCCGGAGACTTCGTCGCGGCGCACCACGCCTGCGCTCCCGAGCTCCAGGCATGGGATGACGCCGTGTACGGCGGCTCGCCGGAGGAGGTCCCCGACGCGTACCGCCGGAGCGACCCGATGACCTACGCCTCCGCCGTCACCGCCCCCGTGCTCGTGATCGCCGGCGAGAACGACCCTCGCTGTCCGTTGGAAGGCGTCATGCCCTGGGTCGAGGCCGTTCGGGCGCACGGCGTCGACGTTGACCTCCAGCTGTATCCCGAGGGCCATCACGCGAACGCCGTCAACGAGCGCGTGCGCCACATGCAGCTGATCCTCGACTTCTTCGCTCGGTATCCCTGATCGGTACCACTGGATCGATCTCAGAGCCCGGAGCTGGAAACGCGGTCGATCCGTATCTCGATGATCACCGTCGTCCCTACTTCGATCGGGCTGGTGCTCGCCGGGTACTGGGGGAACTTCTCGTTCAGCAGGGCGGCGTCACGATCGAACTCAGGCCCGCTCTCCACCAGGTACGCGTCGCCGTACACGATGACCTGCAGGAGGCCGTGCTCCCAATCTTCCGAATACTCGTCGAACGCGATGCACACGGCCGGGTTGTCTCGGATGTTCGCGACCTTCCGATCGAACCCGGATGCGATCACGATGCGATCGAGGTCGAGGACCGGACAGACCGGGACGACGTGCGGCGTCCCGTCGAGCATCGTGGTCCCCAATCGAGCCACCCGGCCGCGCTCCACGAACGCAGCCTGGGCCCCGCCGAGCGCGGACGTCTCGCTCATCCGTCGGTCGGGACCGTCTCCACCATGTCGTGGATCTGCTCGACGATCTCCGCGTTGGCGAGGGTGGTGACGTCCCCGAGGCTGTTCCCGCGGGCCACGTCGCGCAGCAGCCTGCGCATGATCTTCCCCGACCGGGTCTTCGGGAGGTCCGGCGTGAAGATGATGTTGTCGGGCTTCGCGATCGGTCCGATCACCTTCGCGACGTGCTCGCGAAGCTCGGCGAGCATCGCGGCATCGCCTTCGAAGCCCGATTTCAACGTGACGAACGCGACGATCCCTTCCCCCTTCAGATCGTCCGGCCGCGAGACGACGGCTGCCTCGGCCACCTTCGAGTCGTCCACGAGCGCCGATTCGACCTCGAAGGTCGACAGGCGATGCCCAGCCACGTTCATCACGTCGTCGATCCGACCGAGGAGCCAGAAGTACCCGTCCTCGTCGCGTCGAGCGCCGTCTCCGGCGACGTAGACATCGGGACCGAACCTGCCGAAGTACGTGTCGACGTAGCGATCGGGGTCGCCCCAGATGGTCCGAGCGATCGCCGGCCACGGGTGCGTGAGCACGAGGTAGCCGCCACCGCCGAGCGGAACGGACGCTCCGGACTCGTCGACGACGTCGGCGGCGATCCCGGGGAAGGGGATCGTCGCCGACCCCGGCTTCAGGGTGGTGATGCCGGGGAGCGGCGAGATCAAGATCGCGCCGGTCTCCGTCTGCCACCACGTGTCGACGACCGGGCATCGCTCGCCGCCGATCACGGTCCAGTACCAGACCCATGCCTCGGGGTTGATCGGCTCACCGACGGAGCCGAGGAGCCGAAGCGAGGAGAGGTCGTGCTTGCCCGGGTACTCCGTGCCCCAGCGCATGAAGGAGCGGATCGCGGTCGGCGCCGTGTAGAGGATCGACACCCGATGCTTCTCGATGATCGACCACCACCGGTCCTTGTCGGGCCAATCCGGCGCACCTTCATACATCACCCCGGTGGTGTGGTTCGCGAGCGGCCCGTACACGATGTACGAGTGCCCCGTGACCCAGCCGCAGTCGGCCGCGCACCAGAAGACGTCATCGTCGTGGACGTCGAAGATGATCCGGTGGGTCGCGGCGACCTGGGTCATGTACCCGCCGGTCGTGTGCACGATCCCCTTGGGCTTGCCGGTCGTTCCGCTCGTGTAGAGCAGGTAGAGCAGGTCCTCCGCTTCCATGTCCTCCGGCTCGCACGTCGGCGCTTGCTCGGCGACGAGCTCGTGATACCAGTGGTCGCGACCTTCGGTGAACGCGTGCTCGTTCCCGCATCGCCGCACGGTGATCACGTGCTCGATCGAGGGGCACTCCCGTACCGCCTCGTCCGCGTTCGCCTTGAGCGGGACGACCTGGCCGCGCCGCCAGGCGCCGTCAGAGGTGATCAGGACCTTGGCCTCCGCGTCGTTGATCCGGTCCCGCAAGGCCTCGGCGCTGAAGCCGCCGAACACGACCGAGTGAGGAGCGCCGATCCGCGCGCAGGCGAGCATCGCGATCGGGAGCTCGGGGATCATGCCGAGGTAGATGTTCACCCGGTCGCCCTTGCGGACCCCCAGCGAGCGGAGCGCGTTCGCGAGGCGGCTCACTTCTTCCAGGAGCTCCGCGTACGTGATCGTTCGCGCGTCCCCCGGCTCGCCCTCCCAGAGGAACGCGACCTTCTCGCCGCCACCGGCCTCGACGTGACGGTCCAAACAGTTGACGGAGGCGTTCAGGTGTCCCCCCTTGAACCACGTGACCCAGGGCGCGTCCCTCACCATCACGGAATCCCAGGGTCGGGACCATGCGAGGTGGCCGGCCTGCTCTGCCCAGAATGCCTCGTGATCGGCCGCGGCAGTCTCGTAGACAGCCGGCTCCCGAACGATGGCGTGGTCTCGGAACGCTTGCGGTGGTGGGAATGTTCGTTGCTCGGAAAGGAGTGCATCGATGTTGCGCTGGGGCTCGCTCACGTCGGTGGGTCCTCCCTCGGGTCTCCGTGGGCGCCGGGCGGACCGCCATCGTACGCAGCGGGCAGGTTCAACGCGACCTCGTACGTGCTTGCATCCAGAGCCCGTGCGGGGCACCATCGGGGAAGGCCGCCCTCGAGGGCGGCCTCGGGGTATGTACCGTTGCCCCCGGGGGAGAACACGAGGTCGGCCGCCACCGCGGTCGCGAGGGGAAGGGAGGCGTCGGATGGCCGACGTGGCCTACTGCATGAAGTGCCGCGAGAAGCGCGAGTTCACGGGCTCGCTGGTCACGCTCAAGAACGGACGCCCCGCGCTGCAGGGCACCTGCCCGGTATGCGGGACCAAGCTGACGAAGATCATGGGCATGGACGCCGCGAAGGCGATGGGGTGGACCGGCTGAGGCGAGACGCCGACCCGGTCAGTTCAACCGCGACAACAGTTCCTCCGGGCTGACCATCACCGTTCCCGGAGACATCTCCCGGTGGCGGGCCGCAAGGTCCGCCACCGTCGTTCGTTCGAGGACCTGTTGCACCGCAGTGGCGACGTCGGCCCAGAAGCCTTGGAGGCCGCACCGCGAATCCGCGAAGCAGGTGTGGTCGGACGGTTCGAGACAGAACACCGGGTAGATCTGTCCTTCGATCGCGTCGGCGATCTCGGCGACCGTGATCAGAGCCGGATCGCGGGCGATGCGGCACCCGCCCCCGGCCCCGCGGAAGCTCTCGACCAACCCCGCCTTCGACAGGGCCCCGAGCTGCTGCTCCAGGAACCGCAGCGGCACCTGCTGCCGCGCAGCGATCTCGCGGGCGGGAACCAGGGCGTCGTCCTCCCTCCGCTGGGCGAGCTCGATCATGGCGCGCATCGCGTACTCGAGCTTCTGCGAGACCTTGAGCACCGGGCCGATCCCCCTTCCCGGTTCAGGCTAGGGACCGCGTTCTCGCACGTCAACGGCCGGTTGGCCGAGGCGAAGCGGGCTCTCGTCGTACCTCGGGCGATCACGCCACCAGCGACTGCGCGTCGTCCGATCCGATGAGGACCACGATCGAGGCGGTCGCGGGCACGAGGCTTTCCAGCGACGGATCGAGCTTCTTCACCGCCGCGCCTTTGAAGTA
>JALYLP010000117.1 GCA_030774195.1 Actinomycetota bacterium
ATCCAGATCCTCAACTGGGCGGTCTACATGTGGAAGTACGTGATCAACCAGTTCGTGAAGCAATACGCCGACAACGGCATCAAGTTCTCCGGCATCACGACCTTCAACAACATGGACGAGGGCGTCCAGAAGCTGCAGAGCGGCAAGATCCAGGCCGACGTCTTCTTCCCGACGATCGACGTCCTCGGCAAGTTGGTCGCCGCCGACCTGCTGCAACCGTTGAACCACGATCTCATCCCGGCGCTCCAGCAGGACAACTGGGCTGCGTTCCAGAACCCGTACTACGACCAGGGCTGGCGCTACTCGGTGCCGTACACGATCTACACGACGGGCATCGGCTACCGGCGCGACCAGATCCCCGACGAGGTGATCCACGGGATGGACAACCCGTGGTCGATCCTGTGGGACCCGACGTACAAGGGCAAGGTGGGCGTCTACCCCAGCTACCGCGACGTGATGGCGATCGCGCTGATGAAGAACGGGATCACGGATCTCAACACCGGCAACGACGCCGACCTCGAGAAGGTGCGCACCGACCTCCTGGCCATGATCGACGCGGTGGACCCGCGGATCGCCTACGACGCCTCTTACAACAAGCTGCAGAAGGGTGTGTTCTCAGTCACGACGGCCTGGTCCGGCGACGTCGTCGCAGGCTGGGAGTACGCCGCCCCCTACACGCAGGCCGCGTACGAGGGCTTCGGCTACTGGTTCCCCTCAGACCGCAAGGGTCCGATCGACAACGACCTCATCGCCATCCCGAAGAACGCGGAGCACCCGCGCCTGGCGCACGAGTTCATCAATTTCTGGCTGTCGTTCCGTCACGCGATGGACAACTTCTCCTGGAACGGCTACCAGCCGCCGCAGACACAAGCAGACGTGAACGCGCTCACGAAGACGGAGGGCCTGTTCTCGAAACGGTCCTCGAGCTGGGCGGCGCCCGCGTCGTACGTGGCTCCTTGGATGCCGGACGCAGCCGTGCGCGAGAGCGACTTCGCGATCGGGTATCGCGAAGGGCCTCTTCCGGCGGACGTGGACGATCACTGGCACGAGATCTGGTCCGAGTTCACCGCCGGTGTCGGTTCCTAGCGAGGTCGAGCCCGTCCATCGGCGCCGCCGCTCACGGAGGGCGGTTAAGGAGGGGGTCTACTACCCGCGCTGGTTCTGGCCCTCGTTCACGATCCCGGCGTCCCTCTGGCTCGCGATCCTGTTCATCCTGCCCCTGTACACGGTCGTCTCGATCGCGTTCGGCACGGTCGATCAGATCTTCCGGAACCCACTGCCCGTCTACGAGCCCTGGTGGTGGAGCGGGGAACAGTTCGGCAAGGTGCTCGACGATTCGTTCGGACTCTACCGCCACGTGTACATCCACACGTTCGAATACGTCGTCGTCGCGAGCGCCCTCTGTCTGGTCCTCGCGTACACGGTGGCGTACTACGTCGCCCGGTACGGCGGGAAGCAGAAGACCCTTCTCCTTGCGCTGCTGATCGCGCCGTTCTTCATCAGCTACCTGATGCGCATGCTCGCCTGGATCAACCTGCTCGACACCAACGGATACATCAACAAGATCCTCACGTTCCTCCACCTGGTGCCGCATCCGATCGACTGGCTGAGCGGGCGACCGTCGACCGTGATCCTGGGGCTGATGTACGGCTACATCCCCTACATGATCCTGCCCCTCTACGCCTTCCTGGACCGGATCGACGCCAACCTGCTGGAGGCCGGTCGTGATCTGGGAGCCGGTCCGGCCAGGACGTTCTTCCGCGTCACGCTGCCGCTCTCGCGCCCGGGCATCCTGGCCGCGCTCGTGATCGTGTCGCTCCCGATGTTCGGCGACTACTACACGAACAACCTCCTGTCGCAGTCGCCGAAGACCACGATGCTCGGCAACCTGATCGACGAGGCGTACGGCTCGACCGGTCAGGGTCCGCGGGCAGCCGTGTTCGTGATCATCCTGATGACCCTGCTTCTCATCCCGATGCTCTACTACCTGCGGAGCACGGCGAGGACGTTGCGGACGCGATGAGCGAACGCCTCCTCAGCGGCCCGCAGACGCGCGCCCTCCCGCGGGAGCGGGGTGGGTTCGTCCGCCGATGGGTTCGCAACCCGTGGCGGAGACCGACGATCCTCGCCACCGTCACCTGGGCGTACATCGCCTGGTCCCTGATCCCGTTGACGATCGCGATCGCGGTCTCGTTCAACGCGAGCCGCTCGAGCAGCTCGGTGAACCTGTTCAGCCTCCAGTGGTGGTGGACCGACCCATCCGACTCGCTCCTGCACGATCCCGAGCTCCACTCCGCCGTGATCCAGAGCCTCAAGCTGTCGCTGACCACGATGGTGATCGCGGTCCCGTTGGGCGTCGCCTTCGCCTTGGGGATCGATCGGTGGCGTGGCAGGGTGGCGACCGGGGCGAACTTCGTGATGCTGCTCTCCTTCGTGATGCCCGAGATCATCCTCGGACTCTCGCTGTTCTTCGTGTTCTCCTTCATGCTGAAGTTCGTCCCCCTCGGGTCCGGCGCACAGATCCTTGGGCTCGTGACCTTCCAGCTCTCCTATCCGGTCATCATCGTCCGCGCGCGATTGCTATCGATCGGCAAGGACTACGAAGAGGCGGCGATGGATCTGGGCGCGACGCCGAGGCAATCGATCAGAGCCGTGCTCCTGCCGATGCTCTATCCGGCGATCTTCGCGAGCGCCGCGATCGTGTTCGCCGATACGATCGATGACTTCGTCACGGTCCGGTACCTCTCGGGCCCCGCGACCAGCGAGCCACTCTCGGTCAAGATCTACAACTTCGCGCGCGGCCAACCGACGCCCGCGATCAACGCGGCGGCGACGTTCATGTTGGGCTCCACGATCGTGGTGGGGGTCGTGGCCTACCTCCTGTACCGCGCGTTCACGAAGGGTCAGCGCGCCGGCGCCGGCCTGGG
>JALYLP010000118.1 GCA_030774195.1 Actinomycetota bacterium
GAGTTCGCCGGGATCCTTCGCGGGACCGAGCACGAGGCAGAGGCGCAAGCAACACTGGACTTCCTTCTGTCCCGAGGATTCCAGGAGGACATCCCGCTCCGCATGTTCGTCTACCCCGTCGTGGACGACGCGGCGCTCCCGGAGGTCTTCGAGGAGATCGCGGTGGTGCCCGAGGCCCCGCTGGAGCTTTCGGCGGAGGAGATCGCGCGCGGCCGTGAGGCCTGGGTGGAGCGGTGGACGGACATCGTGCTGCGCTGAGCCGAGCGGCGGGACTGGCCGCGCTGATCGCGATCCCCGTGCTCTTCCTCGGCCTGTTCTTCCTGTTCCCGCTGGCCTCGATCGTGGACGCGGGGCTCCGGCCGGAGGGGCGCCTGGCCCCGGGAACGGTCGCGGAGGTGCTCGGCGACCCCGACCTGCGCGGCGTGATCTGGTTCACGCTCTGGCAGGCGGCGGCCTCGACCGCGCTCACGCTCGCCGTCGGTCTGCCCGCCGCTTACGCGCTCTCGCGCCTGGAGTTCCGGGGCCGCCGGCTCCTGCAGGCCCTGGTGCTGGTGCCGTTCGTCCTTCCCACCGTCGTCGTGGGCACCGCGTTCGCGTGGCCGGGACGCTCGCTCGCCGCCTTGCTGGCCGCGCACGTGTTCTTCAACGTGGCCGTCGTCGTTCGTGTGGTGGGTGGCTCGTGGGCGCACCTGGATCCGCAGCTCGAGGACGCTGCCGAGGGCCTCGGGGCGCGCGGCCTCGCCCGGTTCACCGCGGTGCTGCTGCCGCTCGCCCGCCCGGCGATCGTCGGCGCGGCGACGCTGGTGTTCCTGTTCACGTTCGCCTCCTTCGGCGTCGTCCTGCTCCTCGGAGGGCCGGGGCGCGCGACGATCGAGGTGGAGATCTACCGGCAGACCTCGCAGCTGCTCGACCTGCCCGTCGCCGCCGTGCTCGCGCTGATCCAGCTGGCGGTGGTCGGGGTGCTCCTGTGGGCCGGGGCGGTGGCGGAGTCCCGCGCCGTGCGCCAGCGCCTCCTACCGTCCGAGGCGGTCGCCCGATCGCCCAGGACGCGCGGCGAGCGGATCTTCGTCGCGTGCACGGTCGCGGGGCTCTGCGCCCTCGCCCTGCTGCCGCCCGCTCGGCTCGTATGGCGCTCGCTCTTTGGACCCGACGGGATCACCCTGTCCCGGTACCTGGAGCTTGGCAGCGTGCGCGAGGGCAGCGTGCTCGCCGTGTCGCCCCTTGGGGCTGTGGGGAACTCGCTGCTGTTCGCGGCGGGCGCGGCGGTGGTGGCGCTTCTCGTTGGGCTGCCGGCCTCGCTCGCGGTCGCTCGGGCGCGGCGCTCCGGATGGCTGCGCGTGCTCGTCGGGCTCCCCCTCGGCGTGTCCGCGGTCACGATCGGCTTCGGCTTCGTGGTGGCGTTCGACCGCGCACCGCTCGACCTTCGCGGCTCGGCGTGGCTCGTTCCGCTCGCTCAGGCGGTCGTGGCGATCCCGTTCGTCGTGCGCATCGTCGCGCCGGTCCTGGCGTCGATCGAGACCGACCTGATCGAGAGCGCCCAGGCCCTCGGCGCCTCACCCGCCCAAGCCTTCCGCGACGTTGCGGGCTTCCCGGCCGTTCTGGGACGATGGAAGACGTCGGGCGGGTTTGAAAGGACCCGAGTCTCGGAGCGCGCCTACGACCTCCAACAGGGGGTGTCGGGTTGTGCCCCCGGGAGGAATCGAACCTCCGCACGCGGTTTAGGAAACCGCTGCGCGACGTGGGACGGAGCGATCGCGAGATCGTCGGAATCCGTCCCTCTCACGGCCGCCGTTCGCGAAGAAAGCAATCACTTCGGTCGGGCGACCGTCTTCCGCACGAACTCGAGGGGGGAGAGGCAAGCAGTTCCTTGCCATTGTTGACGCAGAACTCGCGATCCTCGCCGTGACGAAGTCGCGACCGAGACGGGGATGAGACGGGGACAGCCGGCGACGCCGTCGTCTCGAAGTCGCCCGATAGGCCGCCTACCTGCGGTTTTCCGGTGGGCCCCCGGGGACTCGAACCCCGAACCTGCGGATTTAAGAGATCGCTCGAAGGGTGCAGGTCAGAGAGTCGCAATCCCTCTGACCTGCGAGTTTATCTCTCAACGCAACTATCATTTCCCCACGGTTCCCGGGACATGACGGGGATGAGACGGGGACAAAACCCGGCGCTTCTCTCTTTGGGGGGAGGTGGCGACGTTTCCTTCGGCACCGCCGCCCGATCCCGGATCACCGCCGCAAACCCGAACGGCTTGGGCGTGTCCTGGCTAGTCGAAGGGGAACAACGGCAAGTCGGGTTGTTCGGCACCTTGATCGATCCGCACGGCAACTACATCCAGAGATCGTCGGGTAACAGGGCGAGGCGGAACGGCTGGACCGCCGGGCGGCGACGCTCCACCGACGGTAGCGGAGAACCTGAACCCCGAGACCGCCCGGTGGGCCGCAGACACCGTCTCCCACGTCATCGCGAGTTCCACCGACTCACCGGCCGGCGCGACCCCGACTGGGTCCGGTAGCGAGGGCACTCGTGAGGACGGTAGTGGCAGGATCGGCAGGTGGCGTGGGCGCTGGAGCGGGCGGCGAATCCGACGGTCCTGCGCTTGCACGCGACGCTCGAGCTCACGAGAAGGACCATTGAGACCTGCCCGCCGGGGTCCGCCCCGCCGCCGCTCCGCCAGCTGCTGGTGATCGCGGCCGTGCGGTCGGTTGACCTGCACCGCTACCGGGTGCGGCTGAACCTGACCCCTGACGCCGGTCTGGACCTCGTCGAGGAGGCCGTGCTCCGAGCGCTGAGGGGCTCATGGGGTCCGCCGGTCGAACTCCCGCCGGAGGAAGCCCCCCGGAGCTTCCCGGTGCGGCCCGGCGGTGGGCGGCGAGCCGCGGAGAGCCAGGAGATGGCCGGCGGGCAGCCCGTGCTCCGGGCCCTCTTCCTGGTGCACGGTGTGGCCGAGGCCATCCTGGACGAAGGGGAAGTGCGGGTGCGGCTAGGGCGGCTGTTCGAGTGGGCGAGGATCGAAGGCCCGGTGCTGAACGCGCTGGCGCCGTTCAGCCTCCTTCCATAGCCGTCGTGTCCATCCGGAAGGCGACCGAGCAGCGCTCCTCGCTCTCGGGCTGATCACCGCGCGGCGACCGATGTCCGCTCATACCGTGTGGGTGGCTCCGGATCACCTCCTCTTTCCGCAGCACGTGTGATCACGACCTGATCGGATGTGTCGCTCGCAACGCGCAGTAGCTTTGGGGGCACCGTGAGCGGTCTTCTCATCGGGATCGGCGTGGCGATCGCCATCTGGTCGATCGCGATTGTCGTGTTGATCGCCCTCGGGCGGCGATCGCAGGCGCGTGAACTCGCGACGGTGATCCCCAACCTGGTCGTGCTCTTCCGCGGTCTGCTGCGCGATCCGAGGGTGCCTCGGAGCGCCAAGCTCTGGGTGGGGTTCGCGGTGGTCTGGATCGCGTTGCCGATCGACCTGGTCCCGGAGTTCATCCCGGTCGCGGGACCTTTGGACGATGCGATCGTGGCGGCGCTCGTGCTCCGCTATCTGCTCAAGCGGACTGCTCAAAGCGTGGTATTCGAGCACTGGCGGGGCGACCCGGCAACCCCTCGAGGCGATCCCTACTAGGGCGATCCCTACTAGAAGGAGTCACATGCTGCTGTCGCTCATCTATCACCTCATCTGCTGCGCGCTGAGCACCGGACATCGCCCGATGGACGACCGAGATGTCGAACTGCTCGTGCTCCGCCACCAGGTGAAAGTCCTGCGTCGACAGGTGAAGCGGCCTTGCTTCCAGCGGTCGGACCTGCTGTTCCTGGCCGCGGCGAGCCGGCGGCTTCCCAGACCGCGGTGGTCCGCGTTCATCGTCGAACCGGAGACGCTGCTCCGCTGGCACCGCGAGCTGGTCCGGCGCAAGTGGACGTTCCGTCGCAAGCACCGTGGCGGACGGCCAGGTCTCGACGCCTTGACTACCGATCTGATCGTCCATCTCGCCCGGGAGAACCCGCGATGAGGTTACCAGCGGATCCGCGGCGAACTGCTCAAGCTCGACGTTCGGGTCTCAGCGAGCACCATCCGGACCGTGCTGCTGCGGCACGGCCTCGACCCGGCTCCTCGCCGGTTGGGCCCGACATGGGCCGACTTCCTCGCCTCGCAAGCGCAGGGCATCCTCTCGTACGACTTCTTCAGGGTCGACACGGTGTCACTCAAGACGCTCTACGTCTTGTTCTTCATCGAGCTCGAGACTCGGCGGGTGCATCGAGCC
>JALYLP010000119.1 GCA_030774195.1 Actinomycetota bacterium
TGCTTCGGCTTGGGGAACGCCGCCACCGGTCATAGGTTCGCGGCGAGGAAACCCTGCGAACGGGGGAGGAGATGAGACGCGCAGCCATCGGTGAGATCGCAACGAACCGATCACCGACACCAGCCCCGTCCCGGGGGACTTCTCGCTGAACGGGAACCTCCAGCTGGCCGTGAAGGTCGTCCAGAGCCAGCACACGGGCGCCGGAGAGGCCTTGGGAACTGCGACGATCCAGGGGGCGGCCGGCGGCCCCAAGTCGTTCAACGGAAGGATCACGCTGGTGACGCAGCGGACACCCGACCTGATCACCGCACGGGGGATGATCATCGGGAACGCGCTCGGCGCGAACGGACCGACCGGGGACCGTCTGGTGGCGAACGTGGAGCTCTCGATCAACCGCGCCACGAACGCCCTGAGCGGGAGCTTCGGCGGAGCCGCTTCGATCCCCGACCTGTCGATCAAGGACAACAACCAGAGCTGCACCTGATCGTCACGAGGCGCAGGAGGAACGACGAGGGCCGGTCCGTTTCGGGCCGGTCCTCCGGTTCTTGCGGCTCAGCGGAACGAGCTAGGAGACGGACACGCTCGCCGTGTAGATGTCGAGGCGGTTCAGCGCACCGTCCGGGTTGTCCCCGGTGCTGTCGGAGTTGTCCGCCCAGGCGGGATGCATCACGCCGTCGTCGAACGACATCCCGTTGTAGTCGCCGTAGTCCACGCCGTTGGCCGCGTCGAGCGAGTTCGACGTGCCCTTGCTCACGCGCACGTTCGGGCTGAAGCTCCGTCCGGCGTTCACGCTCACCGCCGCGAAGTACTGGGCGTCGGTGTCGGGGATCCCGTCGGTATCTCCGGAACCGCCGTTCCCGAGATCGTTGCGCGCGTCGTAGAAGGAGACACCGACGTTCCCCGTCGTCTGGTCCAGCGAGATGTGCGGATTGAATTGGCTGTTCGTTCCGCGATCGTCGTTGACGCGGACGGGCTTGCTCCACGTGAGCCCCTTGTTGTCCGAGTGCCGCACGAAGATGTCGGTGTTGTTGCTCTCGTTCGGCTTCTCGTTCGTGTACACGAGGTAGACGCGGTCCTCGTGGAGCGCGCCGCTCCGATTCCACGCGAGACCCGACTCGGCGTCCACCGAGCGCGTCGACTGCGGCGGGATGTAGTCGAACCCGCCGACGTTCGTGTTCGTGGCGAAATGCGCGGGGCCGAACCCGAGCGGTCCGAGTCCGTCGGGATCGACGTTCGTGGATATCGTGGCGGGACCCTCGTCGCCGGTCGGGGCCTGGTAGGTCACCATGACCTCTCCCTGGGGGCCGACGACGACGTCGCCGAAGCTCCCGAAGCGGGAGCCGGGAACCCGCTCGGGGTCGAAGAAGCTCCCGACCTGTCCGAGGCCGGTGACGCGCGCGCCGGTGGCGATGATCAGCTGCTTCTTGTTGAACTCCTTCACGTCGACCCAGACGCTCCCCGGTCCGGTCGCGATCGTGGGTTGGTCGATCGCCGGGCCGCCACCGGGCTTGGTCGGGGACTTCACGGTTCCGTTGTTCACCCGGTCGATGATCTCCAGGAACCGGAAGTTCCGGCCTCCGTCGGTGCTGAGGGCAACCATCGTGTTCTTGGCTCCGGACTTCTGGATGTCGAGATAGGTCAGGAAGAGATTGCCGTAGTCGTCGAACGCCAGGCTCGGATCGCAGCAGGAGAAGCCCAGGTTGTCGCCGTCGGCGATGATCTGACGCGTCCACGTCGCGCCCCCATCGAATGAGGCGCCCTCGAAGATCCCGCTGAACCCCTCCTGCACGTTCGAAACGGTCACGATGTTGTCGGGGTTGGTCGGGTTCACCGAGATCGTCGTCTCCGCCTCGTTCCCGGCCCGCTGGCTCACGTCGACGTTGGGCCCGACACTGAGCGACGTAGCAGCCGAGGCCGGCTGTATGCCGAGAACGAAACCGAGGAGCGCGATCACCGGAAGGATCCTGACCGCGATGCGGCGGTTGGGCATGTGCTTCCCCTCTCTAGAGGTTTCCAGCGGGCGAAACCTACGGCGGTGGCCTCCGAGCGTCAATCCGAGGGGCTTGTCACCCCCCGCCCTCTGCGCGCTACAATGCGTTAGCACTCGGGACCTGAGAGTGCTAGCAGTTCGAGGCCGAGGCTGAAAGCACGAAGGAGGATTCGGATGGCGGCAAAGATCATCGCGTTCGAGGAGGACGCCCGACGGTCGCTGGAGCGGGGGATGGACCAGCTGTCCAATGCGGTCAAGATCACGCTCGGGCCGAAGGGCCGGAACGTCGTCCTCGAGAAGAAGTGGGGCGCCCCCACGATCACGAACGACGGCGTCTCTATCGCCAAGGAGATCGAGCTCG
>JALYLP010000120.1 GCA_030774195.1 Actinomycetota bacterium
CATCGGGCGATCGCGTTCCGGACGGGATCAGCCCGGAGGGCGACGAGGTCGTCGATCGCTTCGACGTACACCGCGGCCGTCGTCGACGGCGCCAGGGCGTCGCGCGCATAGGCTCGCGCGCGTTCGCCGATCGCCGTTCGACCCTCCGGGTCGCCGGCGAGTCGATCGATGACGTCCGCGAGCTGCTCCGGATCGGGACGTCCGGGCTCGATGCGGACCGCGACGTCGTCGGGGACCTCCAGGTACGAGCCGACGCCGCTCACGATCGCGGGCGTTCCCAGCTGGAGGGCGCGGACGAGGGAGCCACTTGATTCGCCCCGGTGCGGGTACCGGAGGTTGACCAGGACGTCGAAGGCACTCAACCACGAGAGGAACTCGTCATCGGCGACATCTCGGTAGACGCTCACCCGCTCCCTGACGCCGGCGTCGCGGATCGCGGCATCGACATCCCATCCACCTCGTCGTCCGACGAGGACGAGCCGGACGGTCGAACGGACGTGCGCGAGGGCCTCGAGCAGTTGCGGGATCCCTTTCGTCGCGTTGAGATCGCCCGCGACCCCCACCACGACCTCATCAGGATGCGCGACGCCGGCACGAAGCTCCCGACCGCGGACCCGCGCACGTTCGATGTCCCCTTCCTTCTCGACGGTGGGGTGCGGTGCGACGAGGACGGGCGTGAGGCATCCGATCCGCTCGAGGTAGGTCTTCGCGAACCGGGAGTGGACGATGACGGCACGCGCGCGTCGAACGAGTTGCGCGCACCACGGGACCCCGAGGGGGTCGTCGTGGTCCGCGCCCCTCGGGGTGGCCGCGATCGCTTCCTGGCGCGCGGGCGCGGCGAGCGGGCTCCTCACCTCGCCGAGCCCCCAGATCAGGCCGTCCACGGCGAGGTCGTGGAGCACCACCACCCCCGGATGCCAGACGGACAGGGCATAGACGTCGCCGTGGAACTCCACGTTGTTGCCGATCTGGTAGATGCCCACGTCGGCAGCGCGGACGCGCGCGCCAGCGTCCGGTTCGAACGGCGACACCGGGTCGATCGTGTGTCCGGATGACGCGTCGATCTGGTCGAGCCCCGCGAGCACGGCCGCGGCGTACGTCGCGATCCCAGTCTTCGCCGGGGGAAGCGGGGAGACGAACGCGACCGTTGCCATCAGCCGAGGAGACGACGGACGACGCCGGGCCAGTCGGGCATCTTCTCGGCGACGAACGTCCGGCCGGCGGCGCCAAGACGTTCGCCCCGGGCGCGGTCGTGGAAGAGCTCGTCGAACGCCGCCGCGATCTGCTCGGGGTCGGGCTCCACGATGACCCCGGTCTCTTCGTTCCGAGCGAACTCGAGCGGTCCGCCGGAGTCGGTGGTCACGATGACGGGCCGGCCCGCGGCCATCGCCTCGATCGTCACGTAGCCGTAGTCCTCCTCGTAGGGACCGAAGTAGACGCCCAGCGCGTCGCGGTAGAGCTCGATCAACTCCTCGTCCGACACGCCGACGCGGATCTCGACCCGATCGGTCAGTCGTGCGTCCGCGATGCGCGACCGGATCCGCTCGAGTTCGATGCCCGAGCCGACGAGCAGCAACCGGACGTCCGACCGGACGTGCTGCATCGCGTCGACGGCCAGGGCTTGCCGTTTCAGGGGATCGAAGCGGCTGGGGAACAGGAGGTAATCGCCTGTGCCGGCGCCGGGATCACGACCCAAGAGCCGCTCGGTGAGATCGGAGCGATGGTAGAGAACCTCGCCCCGCACCCCGAGGGACCGCTCGAGCCGGCCCTTCACGTTCTCGGAATTGGTGAAGATCCGTTCGGCCTCGCCGAACGCGAGGCGGTCGGACGCGATCACCAGATCCCGGATCGCCGATCCGTCGGGAGCCTTCGAGAGATCGCCGAACCCCGGATGACCCCACAGCTCGTAGGCCGTGCGTTGCTGGTGGATGAGCCAGATGATCTTGCGTGGGTGGTTGATCAGGTACGCGGGGAACTTCATCGCGACGACCAGGTCGATGGACACCCCGTTGGCTTCGCGGAGATCGAGGCTCCGCCACAGCCCCATCTGATGCACCAGCTCCGAAGGCGGCGCCCACTGGAACGGGATCGTGGCGATCTCGGCCTCGTGACCGGCCTCACGCAGCGCGCGGACCAGTCCGGTGGCGTGCGTTTCGGCTCCCCCGGACATGAACGGGGGTTGGGGATGGCACACGAGGATCCGCATCAGGACTTCCTCGCGATCAGCGCGTAGTCCTGCGGTCGTTCGTCCTCGTCGGGGTTCATCAAACGAACGTCGACCCGATCGAACCCGGCGAAGCCGGCCATCACACGGAGCGTCTCAGGGTTCGCGGGCCAGGTGTGGGTGATGTCACCGAAGAACCACCTGGCGAGCGCATCCAGGTTCAGAGGGTAGATCGTCTCCAGGACCAGGGCGCCGCCCGGGGCGAGCGCTCGTTGCGAATACTGCAAGAGGGGGAGCCACGATGCGGGCGGAAGGTGTTCGACGACTTGGACCGCACTCATCGCCGCCGGAGCCTCTCCGTCGTACGTCAACAGGAAATCGGGCAACGTCCCTTGGACTGCATCGATGCCGCGCTCCTCGCAGGTGGTGACGGCTTGCTCCGAGATATCCATGCCGAGGACCCGCCAGCCCCATCCCTGGAGCAGCGCGAGGAACTGGCCCTCCCCGCAACCCAGATCGAGCCAGAGCGGTGAACCTCCGTGCTGCTCCCGCACCTGATCGGCGAGATCCCGATACTGCAACAGCTTCTGCTCGATCGACTCCTGCGAGCCGCGGAGCGCGGCCTCGAATCGCCAATAGAACGCGTCGGGG
>JALYLP010000121.1 GCA_030774195.1 Actinomycetota bacterium
GACCCATGTCGCCCGTGAACGCGAGGGCGTCACGGATCGACAGATCCGTGACGTCCGCGATGTTGCGGTCGCCGATCGTTACGGCCAGCGTCTCCGGCCGGAGACGCTGGCCTTTGCATGCGCGGCAGGGGATCTCGCGCATGAACTGCTCCAGCTTCTCGCGGGCCGCGTCGGACTCGGTCTCGCGATACCGCCGCTCGATGTTGGGCAGGATCCCTTCGAACGTCGTCCAGTACGCTCGCTGCCTCCCGTACCGGTTCTTGTACTTCACGTAGATCGACTCGTCCGAGCCGTCCAGCAGGATGTCGCGCGCCTTCTTCGGCAGCTTCTTCCACGGCGTGTCCAGGTCGAAGCCGTGTGCGTCGCCCACGGCCTGGAGCACCCGGTACCAGTACTCCAGACTGTTGGAAGCCCACGGCGCGATGGCGCCCTCGTTGATGGACAGGTCGTGGTCGGGCACGACGAGATCGGCGTCCACCTCCAGCCGGGTTCCGAGCCCATCGCACGTCGGGCAGGCCCCGTACGGTGAGTTGAACGAGAAGTTGCGCGGCGCCAACTCGTCGAACGAGAGCCCGCAGTACGTGCACGCGAGCTTCTGCGAGAACGTCTGCACCTCCTCGTGGCCCTCGTGCGTGACCACGGCCACCGACGCGATCCCCTCGGCCAGCTCCAACGCCTGCTCGATCGAATCGGCGACACGTCTGCGGATGTCGGGCTTGGCGACCAACCGGTCGACGACGACCTCGATCGTGTGCTTGTAGTTCCTGGGCAGCCGGATCGGCTCGGCGAGGTCGCGGACCTCGCCGTCGATCCTCGCCCGGGGGTATCCCTTGCGCGCCAGATCCTGGAGGAGTTTCTCGTACTCGCCTTTCCGGCCCCGGACCATCGGGGCGAGCACCTGGAAGCGTGTCCCCTCGGGGAGCTCCATCACCTGGTCGACGATCTGCTCCGGGGTCTGACGCCCGATGGGCCTGCCGCAGTTGTAGCAATGGGGACGGCCGACCCTCGCGAACAGGACCCGAAGGTAGTCGTACACCTCCGTGATGGTCCCCACCGTGGAGCGCGGGTTCCGCGAGGTCGACTTCTGGTCGATCGAGATGGCCGGGCTCAGGCCCTCGATGAAGTCGACGTCCGGCTTCTCCATCTGACCGAGGAACTGCCGGGCGTAGGAGCTGAGCGATTCGACGTAGCGCCGCTGGCCCTCGGCATAGATCGTGTCGAAGGCGAGCGACGACTTACCGGACCCGGACAGGCCGGTGAAGACGATGAGGGCGTCCCGAGGCAGCTCCAGCGTGATGTTGCGGAGGTTGTGCTCCCGGGCGCCATGGATGACGAGGGTGTCTTGGCCCACGTCGGTCGAGTGTACCGGCGTCCTCGGACACCACACCGAGACGACCGCGTAGGCTTGCGCGGCATGGCACGTGACCTGCAGGGGTCGGTCGCGCCGAGCTTCGGTGACGCGTTCCGATTCTGGCTGAAGCTCGGGTTCGTGAACTTCGGCGGGCCTACGGGGCAGATCGCCGTCATGCACGAGGAGCTGGTCAGCCGCCGCGGCTGGCTCGGCGACGACGGGTTCCTGCACGCGTTGTCCTTCTGCTTGCTCCTGCCGGGTCCCGAGGCCCAACAGCTGGCGATCTATACCGGCTGGCTCCTCAACGGCACAGCGGGAGGGATCGCTGCCGGGGTGCTGTTCGTCTTGCCGGCGGCCATCCTGATGGCCGGCCTCGCGTGGCTCTACGCGGCCGGCGGCGAGCTCCGGATCGTCTCCGCGTTGTTCGACGGGCTCGCGGCGGCGGTGGTCGGCATCGTGGCCGCCGCGATGTTGAGCATCGGCGGACGCGCGGTGCGCGGTAGGGCCGCAGCCGTCGTGGCCGGGCTGGCGTTCCTCGCGATCTTCGTCGTCGGCGTTCCCTTCCCCATCGTCGTGCTCGCGGCTGCCGGTATCGGCCTCGCGCTCGGGCCGGAGCGACTGGGCGTCACGTTCGCGGACGAAGGACCGAGCCGCTCGGCGTCTCCGGCTCCGGGGCCTCGACGGACGCTCTTGGTCCTCGGTGTGGGACTCGCCGCGTGGTGGATCCCCGTCCTCGCCGTGGTCGCGTTCACCGGAGCGGGTTCGATCTACTCGGAAGAAGGCTTGTTCTTCTCCCAGGTCGCGGTGATCTCGTTCGGTGGCGCGTATGCCGTGCTGGCATACGTGGCGCACGAGGTGGTCCGGCGCTTCGCGTTGTCACCCGCCGACGTGGTGGCCGGGCTCGCGCTCGCCGAGACGACGCCGGGCCCGTTGATCCTCGTCGTCGAGTTCTACGGCTTCCTCGCCGCGTATCGGAACCCCGGGACGCTGACGCCCGCGGCGGCCGGCGCGTTGGGCGCCGCCGTCACGGTGTGGGCGACGTTCGCTCCGTGCTTCCTCTGGGTCTTCCTCGGCGCACCATGGGTGGAGCGCCTGCGCGCCAACCGTGCATTGCGGGGTGCGCTCGCCGCGGTGACCGCAGCCGTCGTCGGCGTGATCGCGAGCCTCGCGCTGACCGTCGCCGCGAACGTGCTGTTCGACGATGTTCAGACCGCTCGCCCGTTCTTCGCGACCATCCCCCGCCCCGTCTGGTCATCCGTTGACCTCCGGAGCGTCGTGATCGCGATAGCGGCTTTCGTCGCGATCCGTCGGTTCCGGGTCAACGTCGCGTGGGTGGCGCTCGGCGGCGGGCTCGCAGGGCTGGTGCTCGGGGTCGTGCGTTAGGCTCACGCGATGTCGACGCGCGCGGAGCTCGATGCCATGCCGATCAAGGAGCTCCACGACCTGGCGATGGAAACCGCCCGGAAGCATCTGGACGTCGGGTTCCTCTGGGAGGTCGTGAAGGCCCTTCCCGTTGCCGAAGAGGTCACCGGTGATGACCAGCGATCGAAGGTCGACATCGTGCGCCCGCTCGCGTTGATCAACGACTTCCTCTACGACTCGGACTCGGGGGCGGTCGGCGAGGCCCTCCGGCCGCTGTACGTCGACTACCTCTTGGAGAAGGGCGACTGAGGCGTCGCCCCGCGGCGTGACCGGCATGGAGCCGGCGGTGCGTGGCCTCGCGAGCTACCGCGACGAGTTCGAAGTCGTCCGTCGCAAGTCGTACCTGATCAGCGCGTCGCTGGGTCCGGTCGGCGACCGCTCGCGCCGGTACCTCGACGAGTACGTCGGGGCATGGGCGAGCAAGGGCGCCCCCGACCACGTGTGGTTCGAGGACATCTTCCCCGCCATGGGCCGGTTGAAGCGGTCCTTCGCCGAGCTCTGTGGATGCGACGCGGACGAGGTCGCGCTCACGACGAACGTCTCGATCGCCCTCTCGACGGTGGCCTCCACCCTCGATCTCTCGGGCGAGCGGAACCGGATCGTCCTCTCCGAGCTGGACTTCCCCACGGACGGACAGGTATGGCACGCATGGGCGGCCAAGACCGGTGCGGAGCTCGTCTGGCTGCGCTCGCCCGACCATGTGACGATCCCGCTCGAGCGGTACGACGCCGCGATCGACGGGCGGACCGCGCTGGTCATGGTGAACCGCGTCCTGTACCGCTCGAGCGCGGTCGTCGATGCCAAGGCGATCTGTTCGTTGGCCCGCGATCGCGGGGCGCTGAGCTTCGTTGATGACTACCACGGGATCGGCGTCATCCCGCTCGATCTGCATGACCTCGGGTGCGACCTCTACGTCGCCGGGACCCTGAAGTTCCTGTGCGGTGGGCCGGGGTGCGTCTTCCTCTATTGCCGACGCGACCTCCTCGCGTCGCTGGAGCCCGCGGTCACTGGGTGGTTCGCGACCGCGGATCCCTTCTCGTTCGACACCGAGCACCTGGCGTACCACCCGACGGCGCGACGCCTGGAAAACGGGACACCGCCGGCTCCCGTGTTCTTCATCGCGCAGGGCGGGATCGACGTCATCGCGGAGGTCGGTGTCGAGCGCATCCGCGAACGGCAGTGGGAGCTCCAGGATCGGGTCTTCGAGCATGCCGACCGGATGGGTCTGGAGGTCAGGACGCCCCGCGAACGCCGGGCTCGGGGCGGTGTCGTCAACGTCCGGGTCGGCCCGGATGCCGAGCGGATCTGCCACGCGTTGCTCGCGCGGGACGTCTGCACGGATTTCCGCGGCGACGGGCTGCGGATAAGCCCGCACTTCTTCACGAACGAGGACGACGTCGATCGCTGCTTCGCCGAGCTCGCGACGCGCGTCTGACGGACAGGATCAGCCGGAGCGCACCGTCACCAGGACGCGCTGGACCGCGTTGTTCTCGAACCCGTGATGGTTCCAGGATTGCTCGAGCGGCTGGACGTTCCCCGCATCGTCCTCGGCACGTACGACCAGCTCGTACTCCCCCGGTTCGGCCTCCCAGTCGATCCTCCAGGGAACCCACTCGGTGGACGTAGGTTGCTCCGCGAGGGTCGCCTCTCGCCAGCTGGTCCCGCCGTCCGTGTTGACCTCGACCCGGACGATCTTCCCCCATCCGGACCACGCGCGCCCCCTGAGCTCGACCCGACCGGCGTCGACCGTCCTGGTCCGGGTGAAGAAGTCGGGGAAGCCCGGGGGGATCATCAGTGAGCGCGGGAAGATCCGGGTGACGTCGATGCCTTCGTCGTCCGCGTGATCGCGCTTGCGGTACGCGAGCATCTGGAACCCCTCGAACCGGGCCGGAACGGCCTCGATCCGGGTCAACCACTTCACGCTCGTCATGCCGTACCAGCCGGGGACGAGCAGCCGTAGCGGCGCGCCGTGTTGCGGGAGCAGCGGCTGGCCGTTCATCTCCCACACGAGCATCACGTCCGGGCGCATCGCGTCGTCAACCGAGAGGCTGCGTTGGTAGTCCTGTTCCACGTCGCCTTGGAGGCCGTGGTCGGCGCCAGTGAACACGAGATCGACGACGTCGTCTTCCAGTCCCGCTTCCCGCAGGATCGGGCCGAGGGCCGTTCCGGTCCACTCGGCGTTGCCGACCGCTTCCAGCAACCAAGGCTGGCTGAGCGGGCGCGGAGCCAGCCTCGCGCGCCCGTTCCCGGCACACTCGAGCGTCACACGGCGGGTCACCGTCTCGCGTGCCTGGAGGTCGCGGAGACCGAGATCGAGCGGAGCGCGCACGCGGCCGTCAACCGTGAGCCGCCACGCATCGGGCGAGGTCTCGGGCACGTCGAAGTGGATCAGGAGGTAGTGCATCCCGACGGGCGTCACGTCGTACCGCATACCCTCCAGCGGCATCCCGTGATTGCGCGCGGCGAGCTGCAGCTCTTCGAGCGTGACGTTCGGATCTTCCACCATCGACGGGTCGCTCATGGACCGATGCTTATCCGAAGGCCGGCTGGGGCGCAACCCTGCCTGCGCGAACGACCAGACGGATGTCGTCGAACGCCCCGAGATCGCCGAGGGGATCGCCCCCGACCACGATCAGGTCGCCGGGGGCGCCCGGTTCGATGGGCGCGCGGGTCAACGCGAGCACGATCTCATCGTTCGTGAGCCCGGCCTCGCGGAGCAAGAGCAGTTCACGCGTGTGGATCCCCGGCGGGATGGAACCATTGCCCAGGTCGGTCCCGTAGATCACGGTTCCGCCCGCATCGTGGAAGCGCCGGAGGTTGTCCAGCGCCATCCGGAGTGCGGGCGTCTCCCGCCCGAACCCGAGGATGTCCAGGGTGGACACGATCCTCATGCTCGCCGCGCAACGCGCGACCACGTCCTCCGACAGGCGGTGGGTCCACGGCGTGTGGGCCAGCTCGTCGACGCCGGCGCCCAACGCTCGTTCCACCTGCCCCTCCCCTTGCGCATGCGTCGTGACGGGGAGCTCGGCCTCGTGCGCCGCGTCGCAGATCGCGGTCAGCTCTGCATCCGACGGGACCGGCCCCGCATCGGCGTTGAGCGAGACCTTGATCGCGGTGGCGCCCATCGCGGTGAGCTCCTTGACGGCGGCGGCCGCCTCCTCGGGACCCGAGATCTCACGTCCGGTGCCGGGCGGCGCCCAGGCAGAACCCATCGGATAGCCATCGGTGACGGTCAGCATGGGGCCCGCGGCTCGGATCAACGGACCGTCGAACGTCGGGAGCTCAGAAAGGTCGGCCATCGGGAAGATGCTGTCCGGCGGCCACCCCAGGTCGCGGACCGCGGTCACGCCGCGGGCAAGGACCGCGGCGGGATCCGCGAGCCCGATGTGGACGTGACGAT
>JALYLP010000122.1 GCA_030774195.1 Actinomycetota bacterium
CGGTGGGTCCGGGGCAGATCAAGACCTCTCGCCCATCAACCTCGAGCCAGAACCCCAGGCGGTCCCGCTCGATCCCGTCGGCCTCTACCAAAAGGACCCTCGACGGCTCTCCCTGCATGTGGATCACCCCCTCGCTCCTGGCGAGGAGTCTTCCAGTGGACTGTGGGTGGGGGACCTGCCGTATGGCCCCTCCCTACCGGGACGTCCGGCCCATGGTCTCTCAGGGAGGAAGGGCCATCCTCGCGGGATGTTCCTTCGCTACTACGTGGACCTTGGGATGCCGTTCGAGGAGGTGGAACCCACCCTGCTCGCGGCGCCCGAGACCTGGACGGCCGCCCTGGCCCGGAAGGCGGGCGATCAGGCCGAACTGCTCCTTGCCGAGGTCGGATTCACGGTGGCACAGCGGCGGATCGGACGCGAGGTGGCGATCTCGTTCGGCAACGCGCACCGCCTGGCGTCGAGGACGGTCCTGCCGATGACGTGGGTAGCCACCGGCTCAGAGGGGCTGCTACCCGCGCTCGACGCGGATCTCGAAGTCGCCGCCCTAGGGCCGAACCGGACCCAGCTCTCGATCAGCGCCCGCTACCAGCCGCCGATGGGCGCCGTCGGGCGAGCGCTGGACCGAGCGCTGCTCCACCGGGTGGCCGAGGCGACCGTGAAGGACTTCCTGGATCGTGTGGCGGAAGCCATCGAAGGTTGGAAGCTTTGTAATCAACACAGGGAGGCAGGAGGTCACTGCGGTGGGCGTGCTTTTGGCGTTCCTGGCCTTGACATGGTTCGTGGCCCTTTGGGGTAGATCGAGCCACGGAGCCGAGGGCAAGCCCGAAGTGTCGTCACATCTCGAGAAGATGAAGATGGCCGCATAACGGCAGACACCGTCCTAACGTAGGCACACGGGGTCAGGGGGTTGGGGCCACCGGGCTGAGGCTCCTGCATCACCCGGGTCGAGTCCAAGGCCCTACTAGCACGATCGTAGTCGGTGCAGCGTGCCCCCATCAACCGACTCAGATCAAGCCACATCGCCATGCGCGGCCAGCGGCTTCGTCGGGGCGCCATCTGCACACGCACGCGCGCATCGACGATTACGGCCCCGACGGGAAGAACGGTCACCGGGTTGCAGCAGTCCATCTCGACGATGGTCGGATGGTCATCCGAGCGAGCTGACGCGTGAGGTGACGTCCTCGAGGGCGGCCACGTCCCCTTTCGGCCTACCTAGGGACCCGTCGACGAGCGGGAACGTTCCGAGCGAGAGCACCATCTCGCGCGCGTCAAGGTAGATGACCGGGATCACCCGAACGGCCACGTCGGCGTAGGAGCTCGACGCCGTCCCCCGATCCAACGGCAACGACCGGCCGTGGGCCACACCCACGAGAATCTCGACGCCACCGTCCACAATCTCCTGAACGACAAAGGCCTCCAAACGACCGACCGGCGACCCGCACGCGCTCGGCGATCTCGCGTGCCGCCGTTACAACCCCGGCCCCTCCGGAAAGCCCGAGGGCGACCGTGCCAACCTCCGTCTTGTGCACGATCTCGGCCCGTACCCCTTGATCGCAACCGGGGGTCCACCGCCGTTGCGATGACGAGCGGGATCCCCGGCCAGGAGTAAGAGGGAAGACGCCGGCACCGACCGCCTCTTCGGTTCGAGCGTGGCGCCGGGATCGCTCGGCGGGTCTACGAGGGATCGGTCAAGCGCGCAGATCCCTGCGTTCGAATGAGAACCCGGCCGCGATGTAGGCGACGGCCGTGATTCCGACGAGGACCGCGATGTTGACCGCCGCCACGCCGTTAATCAGCGGGTCGGGTTCGAGGTACCAGCGGAACGGCGAGAGGGGACGCAGCGGGGCCAACGCGGCGACCGCGGAAGCGAGCACGTTCAGCACGTACGTGATCGTCGCGAGCGCTCCGGTGATCCCGTTCGCGAGCCCGCGCCGCCCGGTGAAGCACCCGACGGCAAGGGCGATCGTCCCGAACGCGACCTCCAGCAGGTACAGCATGAAGCATGCCGACGCCAGGTCGGTGATCGAGATACGCAACTCGAACAGAGGACCCACGATCGCGATCGCGAGCCCGAGCGCCGCGGCGAGCCCCAGCGCGGACACGGCCATGGCAATCCACTTGTCGAACAGGACCTGCTGCCGCCGCATCGGTGTCGACAGCAGCAGGTCGAGCGTTCGACCCTCCTCCTCGCCGGCGATCGCCCGCGCGCCTGAGCCGATCGCGAACACCAGGAGCAATATCGGTCCCAGCGTGCTGAACGTCTCGCTTCGCAGGTAGCCCGCGGGACTCGTGAAGTCGCCGCCGATCAGGTTCTTGAGGGCCTCCGGGAGCCTCTCGAGGTACCGCTGGAGGTCCGATGCGCTGTTGCGCACACTCGGATAGAACGCGGCGTACATCGTCGCGAGGCTGGCGAGCCCGATGCCCCACGCGACGAAGGCGCGTCGTTGGTCGCGGAGCGTCTTCCGCAGCAGCGCGCTCACCGGGCTTCTCCCGAGTCATAGAAGGCGAGGAACGCCTCCTCGAGGCTGGGTTGATGTGTCTCCACCGACACGACGTCGTGCCGCGCCGCCTCCTTGATCACGGCGTCGACGGAGCCTTCGACGCTGAGGATGACGGAGTCACCGTGCATCGAGACATCCTTGACACCGGGGAGGTGTTCGAACGCCGAGACCGGCACCGACATGCCGAAGTGGAACTCGAGCCGGCGGACAACCCTGGCCTTGAGCTCTCCGATGTCGGCGACCGTCGCGAGCCTGCCCTCCCGGATGATCCCCACGCGATCGCAGACCCGTTCTACCTCGGGCATCACGTGGGAACTCAAGAAGATCGCCGCTCCGTGATCGCGCTGCTCCTCCACGATCGCGTAGAAGGTCTGCTGGACGAGGGGGTCGAGGCCCTGTGTCGGCTCGTCCAGGATCAGCAGGTCGGGATGATGCATGAACGCCTGCACCAGCCCGATCTTCTGCTTGTTGCCGTGCGAGAGCTCGTGGATCCGCTTCGACAGGTCGAGGCCGAGCCGGTCAGCGAGGTCGGCGACTCGAGCCGATCCGTCCCCGCCCCGAAGCTCGGCGAACGCTCGCAGGAAAGCCTCTCCGGTCATCCGCTCGTACAGCGCGAGCTCGCCCGGTAGGTATCCCACGCGTTGGTGGACACGGACGCCCTCGCGGCGCGGGTCCATGCCGAAGACGCGAACCGTACCGGAGGTCGGCCGGATGAAGTCCAGGATCGTGCGGATCGTGGTGGTCTTGCCGGCGCCGTTGGGCCCGAGGAACCCGAACGCTTCGCCGCGGCCGACCTCGAAGGTCAGGTCCTCCACGCCTCGCGAGGTGCCGTATCGCTTCGTCAGGTCCTGCACCTGGATAACCGCCGGCAGTTCCGACATCTCGACCGCGAACCTACACAACCTCTCGATCGGCGGGCCGAACCGCGAAGGGTCCCGCGGCGGCCGGGCCGCTCAACAGACGGCGATGCCCTGGCCGGTTTCGCCTGCCCGGGGTCACCTCCACTCGCTTTCAAATCGCTCTCAGGCGTCCTCGGTAGGCTCCTCGCGTACGACCGCAGGGAGGCGGTTCCGCAGGTAGATTGGTGGGCGCTGAGGGTTTCGAACCCCCGACCTCTGCCTTGTAAGGGCGGAACGAACGCCCT
The DNA here is from genome assembly GCA_030774195.1 of Actinomycetota bacterium. Taxonomy (GTDB): domain Bacteria; phylum Actinomycetota; class UBA4738; order UBA4738; family HRBIN12; genus AC-51. The sequence continues at coordinate 3,646 of JALYLP010000122.1, forward strand.
GGTCAGGGGATCGGCCACGACTCGAGGAACCTCATGAGTACAGTTGAGTACCGTCGAGTACCGTCGAGTACCGTCGAGTACCGTCGAGTACC
>JALYLP010000123.1 GCA_030774195.1 Actinomycetota bacterium
GCGCGGAACCCGAACCCATCTCTCGATGATCTCGGGCAATCCGAGCTCATCGAACGACGGTATCCGGGTGGGGATGAGCCGCAACGACAGGCCCATCACGCCACGCTGCACAACGCATTCGCCCGGAACCGGGCCCTGTCCTCCCAGCCGAACGAGAAGTCCGCGTCCTTCTCCCTCAGGAACTCCTCGGCAACCTCGGGTGGAAGGAGCGACGTCACGATGCGTTCGGTATCTTCGGCGACGAGCGGAGAAGCTCCGTCGGCCGGGTGCATCTGACCGTCGATGCGAAGCATCGGCGGGATGCCGACGGTGAAGAGCAGGTCCGTGCCCTTCGCCTCCCACAGCTGCCACAGGAAGGGCTCGATCTCGGCGGGGGTGATCTCGGCCATCACGAGAAGTATGCCCGCGAAAGAGCCGAAGGAACAGGCGGGTAGCCGACATCCGTCAGCACGTCCCGCCGTGCGTGCAGTACGTCCACGACGAAACTTCAACGGGTATGGGAGGCACACCTCCGACCCTACGATCGTGATAGGCCACGGTCGCCTGCACGACGGGCTTGGTCTGGCCAGCGACGAAGGTGGTGAACGTGACGGTTCTGTCGGGCTGGAGAGGGTCGGACGACCACGTGCAGGTCACACTCGCGACCGTATCGTTGCCCGTCGTCGTCAGGAGGATCGGCGTCGTGGCGGACGACGGGAGCGTTGCGTGGCACCGAGCATCGCCGTAGGCTCCGACCGTGGCGTCGAGACGACCGACCTGGATGGCGGCGTCGGTTGCGCCGTCGGCGGCGTATCCCGCGTTGCGCTGATCACCGAGTCGCTGCGTCGACAGCTCACTCGCGTACGCGAGGGCCAGCATCGCGCCGATCACGAGCCCGACGAACACGAGGAACCCAAGAGCCAGGACAAGGGCCTGGCCGTCCTCCTCGTGCACCCTCACGACACGACCCGCTTGAGGACTTGGACGGTCACGCTCACCTGCGAGTCGGACGACCTAGCGACGATCGTGATCCGCTGGAGCCCGTTGTCGGTACAACCTGGCTGTGAAGTCTGGAATTGCGGAGAGTACGGAGCCGTCAATGGTACCGCGCCGACGGGGTTCCAATTCTCCACGCCCCCCGGTGGGATCGAGACCGCGTATCCGCTCGGTACCGGAAGGCTGGCGAAGGAATACGTGCCGCTGGTCGCGCAGGATTGGTAGTGGTTGGCGACGCTGTCCTTGACCCACTCGGCAGCGGATCGCGCCACCGCGTCCGCGGTCGCCTGCTTCCGGTGGAGGGCGGAGACACTGATCGACGTCATCAGACCGCCGAGCAACGCCGCGAACGTGACTCCGACGATGACGATGGTGACCAACACCTCCGCCAGCGAGAAGCCTTCCTCCGCGTCGAGGGAGCGGGGACGCACCGTCCGCACCTCAGCCGATCGTGACGCTCGAGGACACTTTGACGTTCTGCGCGACGATCGCCTTCGCCGTCAGCGAGGCACTCCCCGTGGCGAGCGTGACCTGCGTCGCGTTCGGCACGTACACGATCCCGTTGAGGCAGTTCCCGTATTGGAAGCCCCCCATCGTGCAGAACGTTGAGCTCCCGGAGTTCCCAGCGAACTTCAGCGCGCTCGTGTCGGTCCGCGCCTGGAACATCACGATGCCCTTGTAGATTCCAGCAGTAGGCGCCGGAAGGTTCACGCTCGAGTTGCCTGTGAACGAGACGGAGCCCGCCGCGATGTACAGCATCACGCCGCCGGTACACGGCGAAGCACAGGTCAATGTCGCGCTTTGGACCGATAGACCGCCTTGGAGGTAGTAGATCCCCGGGTTGAGGACCGTGTTGGACGTGCGCGAGAACGTCGGGTAGACGCCAGGCTGGCACACTCCACTGCCGTTACAGCTCCCGGTGCCGAGCGTGGCCGGATCCGGCGCCGGCAGCGCTCGGAGCGGATCGGGGATGCTCTGAGAGTAATTCGTCCATGGCTTTGGGCCGATCCAGCTGCAGGCCGCGCACGTCACCGTCTGTTGGTTACAGCCCGAACACGCACCTGGGTTCCAGATCTGGAAATCGCCGCCGTTGATGATCGAGATCTTCGTCGCGTTCTTGGTCCCGGTGAGTCTCACGGCGTTCGAGATCTGGGAGTTGACGTAGAGGGGTCCCCTAATGGTTAGGAGGCCAACCGCCGACACGTCGAGGGTGTCCAGTGCGACCCCAGAAACCGAGATGCTCTGGGCATTGCTCGCTTTGGCGGTGGTCACCGCGAACCCGAGCGTGAGGTGCGCGTATGCGGACGTCGGGATCGAGCTCGCCTCGGCGGCCGTCAACGTCCAGTCGTAGTTCTTAGGCTGGTTGATCGGTCCTATCGGGCTGGATTGCCGGAGCAACGTGGAACCGTCATAGATCGACAGCGTGACCTTCGTAGATCCGGTTCCGGTCGCCGCGCTCACGTTGAACTCCAACGTCGGGGTCACACTTGGATCAGGAGGATCAACTGCTGCCATGAGGACCCTCGCCTCGGAACTGGTGCCAGCGGCGCTCGTGACGAAGGTCGAGGCATCTGCGTCGTTCAGTTTGTTCCAGAGTGGGGCAACGGCCCAGTTCGCGGTGAATCCCGTCACGTCCGAGATGGGCAACGCGGTCTTGGCCGGGTCGATGATGCAACCCAACGTGGTGCCGGGATCCGGACAGCTCCCTTGGACCCAGAGCGGGCTCGAGGCGCCGGTCGACAGCAATACGACGTCGGCCGGCGAAGACCCGCCGGTTCCGGCCGACGTCGGGTTGAAGCTGCGGCGCGAGCCGAAGAGCGTGTACGTGCAATCGAGCGTGCAGTCGCTCGCCTTCGTGAACCTCATCGTCACCGACACCGGAACCGCCGGCTGTGCCGGGTCGTAGGTGACGGTGACGTTGGGTCTTGCCGTGCCCGCGAAATGAGCAACGACGACAGGAGTTCCACCCGCGAACGTCCGCGTCACCTGGGTCTCTCCGTTCGCGGCCGTCCCGCACTTGTAGAGAGCGGTGGGGTTTCCAGTCGTCGGGTACGTGAACGTGACCAGGGTGGTGAAGGCCCCCGAGCAGTTGGTGGCCACGTTCGGGGCGGAGACGTTGGACGCGCCCTGTACATCGTTCGCCAGGTAGGCAGAGGTGATCTGAACGTCGTGGCTCTCCGCCATCCTCTTGTTCGTGACACCCGTCGTTCGCAGACTGACGATCAAAGCACTGCCGATCGCGCTTATGAGCAAGCCGACGATCGCCATACTGATAATCAGCTCGACGAGAGTGAACCCTCCCTCGTCGGCCCGGAACCGCTCAGGCCAACGCATAGTTGCTACATCGTGGTTGCACGGTAATAGGCTGTCAAGGTGCGATAACAGCCTTTCGACGTAGGCCAGATGGCCTATATCGCGCCGGTCAGGTCACGGCGTGCCACGCGGCCAGGAGCTCGGCCTCCCGTTCCCGCGTGAGCCCGGCCCCCATCGGCCACTCCTGCGGGCGCTCGCGATCCCAGGCGAGCGTATC
>JALYLP010000124.1 GCA_030774195.1 Actinomycetota bacterium
CATCCTACCGGTTGGCTCCTTCTCGCACCGGGTCCGCCGGGTCCGTCCGGAGACGGCCTACAGTCGGAAACCGAGACGGTCGGCCGTGCGTCGGCGGCGGCGGATCTCCCGGATCCGCCGCAGCCGCCGCACGAGCATCGGGTCGTACTCCAGCGCGTGCGGACCGTCGACGATCCGGTGCAGGAGCTGGTGGTACCGAGCGGCGGAGAAGCCGAACCGCTCGCGGATCGCTCGCTCCTTGGGGACGGCCAGCTTCCACGCCTCCCGCTCGAAGTCCAAGATCGCGCGCGCCCGGTCATCCAAATCGCCCACTGGGGCATCGGTTGCGCCTCGTTGGCTCACGTTCGACGAGGCTCGCACCCGATCCCACCCGGTTCAAGCACCGCTCGGCGACTGCCGAAATCGCTATCGGAGGGCGTGCTCGGGTGAGAGCATGGGCCATCCCCAACGTGGCGAGGCGATCCGTGGCACAGGCACCGGGACCAGAGCCGAAGCGACTGCGCGACGACATCCGTTCCATCGCGCAGCTGAACATGCTGCACAACCTCGCGGCTGCGCTCAACATGCTCGGCGATGTCGAGGAGATCGCGGCCGCCATCACCGCTGAGCTCAGGACGATCATCGACTACCACAACTGCAGGGTCTATCTGCTCAAGCCCGACGGCGACACGCTGTTCCCGGTCGCCTTCCGGGGTGAGCTGTTCACCGACTACGCGACGGAGTCCCTCCCCGCCCTCGTGACGAAGCTGGGCGAGGGGATCACTGGGCACGTCGCGCTCACCAAGACCTCCTTGCTGACCCCGGACGCCCGCCAGGTCGAGTTCTCGGTCACGATCCCCGGAACCGACGATGACCTGCTGGAATCGATGCTCGCCGTCCCCATGATCGCCGGCGACGAGGTCGTCGGCGTGATCGTGCTGTCGAAGCTGGGGTTCGCACAGTTCGACGAAGACGACCGGCGGCTCCTCGAGGTCCTGGCATCGCACGCCGCCGTCGCGTTCCAGACCGCTCGTTTGCTGGAAGCCGAGCGCCGCGAAGCCCGGGTTTCCGGCGCGCTGCTGCGGCTGTCGCAGGTGATGACGTCCGAACGCACCGTCGGGGAGATCTTCCAGCGGGCGATCGAGACCGTCCCGACGATCGTTCCCTGCGTCGCCGCGGCGGCCTACACCCGCGACGAGGAAACGGGGGCCTTCCGCGTCGCTCGCGTGCTCGCCGTCGGGACGCATGCGACGAAACCGAGGTCGGAGATCGCCGACATCCCCAAGGAGATCGCGGAGCACTTCCTGTTCAGCGAGACCGAGCCCTTCGTGATCCCGCAGGAGGTGGCGATGCAGGTCCCCGCCGACCTCCGCTTCATGGACGAGCCCGGCGCCGTCCTCGTCACGCCGCTGCGGTGGGACACAGACGGGTTCGGCGCGATCGTCGCGGTGGGCGAGGTGGACGGGGCGCCCTTCGATGACGATGCACTCTCGTTCGCACGGGGCATCGCCGACATCACCTCGCTCGCGCTCGGCAACGCGCGCCGCCTTTCGGAGCTCGAACGCTTCCACGAATTGGTCGAAACGCTCGACGCCATCTTCTGGGAGGCGGACGCGAAAGATTTCCGGCTCACGTTCGTGGGTGGACGCGCGGACCGTGTGCTCGGGCCCGACGCCGGGTCCTGGCCCTCCCAGGGCAGGGCGTGGGGGGACCACGTGCACGAGGGCGATCGGGATACGGCCGAGCTCACCGTGCGATGGGCCCGCGACGAAGGCCGGGACACGACCCTCGAGTACCGCGTCCGCACCCCCAGCGGGGAGGACGTCTGGGTCCGTGATCTGATCCACGTCGTCCGACGTTCACGGGGCCCGCGGCAGCTCCGCGGCCTGATGGTCGACATCACGGAACGCAAGCAGGCGGAACAGGCGCTCCAAGCGTCCGAACGGAAGTACTCGGAGGCGTTCCGGCGCGAGCGCGAGGCGGCGCAACAGCTCAGGGCGCTCGACGACATGAAGAACACGTTCCTCGAAGCGGTCTCGCACGACCTGCGGACGCCGCTGACCTCGATCCTCGGATCGGCGATCACCTTGGAGCGAGCCAACATGAACCTCCCGCAGGAGGACGCGGTTGACCTCGTCCGGCGCATCGCCGCCAACGCCCGCAAGCTCGAGCGATTGTTGGGCGATCTGCTCGACCTGGATCGCCTCCAGCGGGGGATCGTGTCGCCGCAGCGACGCCCGACCGACGTCGGCGAGCTGATCCGCCGGGCCGTCGACGAGACGGAGGAGCGCAACGGCCATGACCTGACCGTCGACGTGGAACCGTTCGTCGTCAGCCTCGATGCCCCGAAGGTCGAGCGGATCGTCGAGAACCTCGTCACGAATGCCCTCAGGCACACGCCGCCTGGAGCCGAGGTGTGGGTGCGCGCGGTTCCGAAGGACGGAGGATTGCTTCTGATGGTCGAAGACGACGGGACGGGGATCCCGCCCGAGCTCCGGGAGGAGATCTTCGAACCGTTCCGCCAGGCCCCCGGCTCCGCAACCGGTCATTCGCCGGGGGTGGGGGTCGGCCTGTCCCTCGTGAAGCGCTTCGCTGAGCTCCATGGCGGTCGCGCGTGGGTCGAAGACCGTCTCGGCGGCGGCGCCTCGTTCCGCGTATACCTCCCCGGCGGCTGAGCCCGTGCTCGACCTCGTCGTCGCGAACGGACCGATCGTCGACGGCCGAGGCACTGCTTCTGACCGAACCGACGACCGATCGTGCGCGTGATCAAGCGGTGCTGACCTTCTGGATCCATTGCTGCTTAGGGCGTTCGCGGATCGAGATACCGACTTTCGGGCCCTCCCTGCTGTAGCCCGTCGGGGTTACGTTGCTACCCAGAAGGGCGTAACCTCCTTTGCCGGATGTGAAGAGGAGCCATGGACGCGAACCAACGTAGTCTCCGGTGGCCAGACCCGAGCCACACCGTGCCTTCCTTCGATGTCGTGCGGCGGGGCTTCGACCAGGAGCAAGTTCTGGCACATCTGCGCCTGGTCCGGGCGCGGGTATCCGATCTGGAGTCTCGGCTGAATCGCGCCCAGCGCGACCTCAAGGACCTCGAGCAGGCGCGGATCGACCTCGAGCAGGCGCGTGGAGAGGTCGAGGAGTTGAAGCGAGAACGCGACGTGGTCTCGGCCGCAGACCGTGACCCCTACGAGGGCGTTTCCGAGCACGTGATGGAGCTCGTCCGTGGGTTCGATCGAGACGTCGAACGTGCCCGGGGGCGGGCCGAGCTCGTTGCGTCGGGCATCGTGGCGGAGGCGAGGACAGACGCCGCCAAGAAGCGCATCGAGGCTCTGGTAGCCGAGAGAGAGGCGCGGGCCCTCGTCGAGCGGTTGCTCACCGAGGCCCAGGACGAGGCGGCGAACATACGGGCGGAGATGGCGCCGGTACGCGACTGGACGTTGAGCCAGGCCCAGGCCATCCGCGACCGCATGCGGATCTCGCTCCTCGAGCTCGAGGCCGTCATGCCTAGCGGATCGGCCGAGGACCCGGTGATCGTCGTCGGGGAGGCGCTCGAGGGGCAACCGCCGGCCGTGCCGTAGCGGTGAAGGCGCTGATAGTGCGTCTCGGCAGATAGACCGAGAGCCGGCGGTCGGATTCGAACCGACGACCTACCGATTACAAGTCGGTTGCGCTACCGGGCTGCGCCACGCCGGCGACGTGCCGAAGTCTACCCTCGGCGGAACGCGGGACCGCTTGAGGCGAGCGCATAGATCACGAACCCGTTGAGCAGGATCGTGATGAGACCGCTCGCCGGCGTCGAGGACGCGCGCGCGACGCCCAGCCCGATCCCGACGATCGCGAGCGCGATCCCCAGCCAGCGCCCGCTCTGGTGCAGCAGCACGACGAGCACGCCCGCCACGGCCTGCAGGGACCCGTACACGAGCAGGAACCCAACGAGGACGCCCGAGACCGACGACCCCTTATCGGACGACGCGAAGGGCAGGAGCAGGACGACATACAGGACGGCGAACAACGCCCCGGCGAACAGCACGACCGCAGCGGTGATGAGGATGGCGGTCCGATGTCCGGTGGCGACCCCATCCACCGGGACCTCGAAGTTCGTGAGGTCCTCGAAACGCGAACCGGGAGGCGTGCTCGCGGAGCCCGACGGTTGCGTCGGGTCCGCTGGTCCCTCGTTCACCGGTCTCCTCCGAGCCCGCGCGGAAGCACGAAGGCGTAGAGCGCGGCGGCGAGCGAGGCTGCGGCGTTCAACGAGTCCACGCGGCCATGCATCGGCAAGGCGACGAGCAGATCGCAATGCTCGCGCACCAGCCGTGACAGACCCGACCCCTCGCTCCCGAGCACGATCGCGACACGCCCGTCGGGACAGCGCGTGTCGAAGATGCTCCGCTCCGCCGAACCGTCGAGCCCGATCGCGGTGAACCCGGCGCTCTGGAGCCGCTCGATCGCGCGGGCGATGTTCGCAACGCGCGCGTACCGGAGGTGCAACAGCGCGCCGGCCGACGCGCGGATGGCGGCATCCGTCACGGGGGCGCCGCGGTGCGTCCGGCTCACGAGCACGGAGGCGCCGGCGGCTTCAGCGGATCGCGCCGCCGCGCCGAGGTTCTGGGGGTCCTCGATCCCGTCCAGGACGACGGCGATCGCGTCCTCGGCCCACTCGGTCTCGGCGAGATCACGCTCCGAGAGGGAGGC
>JALYLP010000125.1 GCA_030774195.1 Actinomycetota bacterium
GCACCTCGGCGCACCGGTTCTGGCCGTGGTCCCGCGGGTGCCCGGGTGGAAGAAGAAGGGCGATACGAAGCTCATCTCGGTCGAACAGCCGAAGGCCTCGGTAGCCGAGTCCTATCGGACGCTCCGTACCTCCGTGCTCTTCGCGGCGGCGCAGCGCGGGCTGAAGACGATCATGGTCACCTCGCCGACCGCGGGGGAGGGCAAGACGACCACGGCGGCGAACCTGGCCGTGGTGCTGGCAGACGCCGGCAAGCGCGTGATCCTGGTGTCCTCGGACCTTCGCAAGCCGCGCATCCACAAGTTCTTCGGGCTTTCGAATGACGCGGGCCTGTCGTCGGTGCTGGCCGGCGAGGTCAAGCCGTGGGAGGCGCTGGCCGATCCGGGTCGCGAGCACCTCCGGGTGATGTCCTCCGGCCCCGTGCCGGCCCACCCTGCCGAGCTGCTGCAGTCGGAACAGATGGGCGAGCTGGTCGAGGAGCTGCGCGAGGTCGCGGACTTCGTGATCCTCGACACGGCGCCCGTGTTGCTCGTGGCCGACGCCTTGGCGCTGGCCCCGTTGGTGGACGGGGTGCTGTTCGTCGTCGACGCTGAGACGACCCACCGCGGGGCCGTCGTACAAGCCCGCGAGAGCCTCGAGCAGGTCGGCGCCCCGCTGATCGGCTCGGTGCTCAACAACTTCGATCCTTCGAAGGCCCGGGCGTACAGCTACTACGGGTACTACGGGCCGAACCGGAACCGCTACCGGTACGGGTACGGCGGGTACTATGGCGGCGGCGGTTACTACGCCGAGCCCTCGCGCGATGGCGAACGCCGCCGGCGGGCGCTTGACATGCCGCCAGACCAGACCCAATAGCGAACGTACCGGCCGCACACCCGGACCCGACCGACCTGCACGGGGAGGAGACAGACATGACCCCAACGAAACTCGATGTCATGGCCGACAAGGGATTCGTCGTGCTGAAGCCCTGCGAGAACCCGCCGGAGCCGCATGAGTGGGAGGGGCTCGAGTACGTGGACTGGAGGAGCGGCGGCGACACGAATTTCGCCATCCTCGCATCCGCCAACGGCGACCACGACCCGCGGGGCTTCTGGGAGCACGGGAAGGCCGACAAGGACGGCGTGTGGACCTCCAACATCGAGAAGTCCCCGACCCTGAAGCGTTGGACCGAGAGCGTCGGTGCGAACTTCGGCCGGGTGCGGATCATCAAGCTCCAGCCGAACACCTATGAGGAGACGGTCCAGAACCTCCACCCGGACGACAACAATCGCCTGACGAAGGACGGCGAGGGGTTCGTGGTACGGGCGTGGCTGCAGCTTACGGACAATCCGGACAGCTACATGATCGTGCGCGATGACAAGGACGATCCGTCCACCGAGAGCCGCATCCCGCTGCCGCGCGGCGCGCAGTTCGTGGTCGACTCCGAGCGCCTGTGGCACGCCGTCTGGCACAAGGGCTCCGAGCCCCGCTACGCACTCATCGTCAGCTATGAGAGTGGCCCGCAACTGCGAGCCTGGATCGAAGCGAACCAGGCATCCTGAGGCGACCCCGCCGCGGTTGGATCCTCGGCGATGCGGACGCGGCGGCTCCCGGAGTGCTAAGGTTCGGTGCCGATGCGACGGAACCTCGGCCTGTTTGGCTTGGAGGATGGTCCGTTCGCTTGCTAAACCGTGCTCGATGTCTTACAATCACCGTTTGGCGTGCCGTCTCCCGCGGACCGTTGAACCGTTGCGACGACTCTTCCTCTAGGAGGGATCTTCTTGCCTGATGTCATCGTGCCTGGTCGTGAGCGCGTGTCGTTCTCGAAGATCCCGGAGGTCCTGCCTCTTCCGGACCTCATCGGGATCCAGCGCGAGTCGTTCGATTGGCTGCTCGACGAAGGGATCCGCGAGGTCCTGAAGGAGGTCTCGCCGATCGAAGACTTCACCGGTACGTTCCAGTTGCTGTTCGGCAATCACCAGTTCAAGGACGTCAAGTACTCCGTAGAGGAGTGCAAGGACAAGGACATGACCTACTCGCGGCCGCTGTTCGTCGAGGCCGCGTTCATCAACAAGGAGACCGGCGAGATCAAGGAGCAGGAGGTCTTCATGGGCGACTTCCCCATGATGACCGACAAGGGGCCCTTCGTCATCAACGGCACCGAGCGGGTCGTGGTCTCCCAGTTGGTCCGCAGTCCCGGCGTCTACTTCAGCAAGGAGCTCGACAAGACGTCGGACAAGGACCTGTACGTGGCGAAGATCATCCCAAGTCGCGGCGCCTGGCTCGAGTTCGAAGTGGACAAGCGTGACACCGTTGGTGTGCGCATCGACCGCAAGCGGCGCCAGAACGTGACCGTGATGCTCAAGGCGCTGGGATGGACCGAGGACGAGATCCTCGAGATGTTCGACGGCGCCGACTCCATCCGCATCACGCTCGAGAAGGACCACTTCCACACGCCGGAGGAGGCCCTCGAGGACATCTACCGGAAGCTCCGTCCGGGCGATCCGCCCACGCCCGAGTCCGCTCGCACGCTCATCGAGAACCTCTTCTTCAACGGCAAGCGCTACGACTTGGCGCGGGTGGGCCGCTACAAGATCGGCAAGAAGCTCGGGGATCTCTCGGACCCCACCCGGCGTGGGTTGCGGAAGGCGTTCGACGCTCTCAAGCAGCAGCACAACCCGGACAAGAACGAGTGGGAGCAGCCCACCTGGCGGGTCTTCGCCGCGTGGGACGCCGCCCGCGCCACCGGCAAGGGCGGCAAGAAGGGACCCGCCTACAAGGGCATCCTCACCTACGAGGACATCCTGAAGACGGTCCAGTACCTGGTGAGGCTGCACGCCGGCGAGGACGGGTACGAGGTCGATGACATCGACCACTTCGGCAACCGCCGCCTTCGCAGCGTCGGCGAGCTGATCCAGAACCAGGTCCGCATCGGGCTGTCTCGGATGGAGCGCGTGGTGCGGGAGCGCATGACCACGCAGGACGTCGAGGC
>JALYLP010000126.1 GCA_030774195.1 Actinomycetota bacterium
AAGCGACGGAACCCTCCCATGCCGCGGTGAGCCTATCCGGAAACCATCGCGCCCCGGCCTCAAACGGCGGTGCGCGCCTTGCGGAGATCCTCTTCGAGCTCGGACTTCCGGTTCTTCGAGACCCAGATCATCGCAGCAAGGATCGTGGCGCCGACCAGCGCCACCGCGACGCGGATCGCCGTGTCGTCGGCGTACTGGACGACGAGGGGCGCGATCAGCAGCGCGACCAGGTTCATCACCTTGATCAACGGGTTCAGCGCCGGACCGGCGGTGTCCTTGAACGGGTCGCCGACGGTGTCGCCGATCACTGCGGCCTTGTGGCTCTCGGAGCCCTTGCCGCCGTAGTTGCCTTCCTCGATGAACTTCTTCGCGTTGTCCCACGCGCCGCCGGAGTTCGACAACATCACGGCAAGCAACTGCCCGGTCAAGATCGCGCCCGCCAGGAACGCGCCGAGCGCCTCCGCCCCCAGGAAGAACGCAGCGATCACGGGTGCCAGGACGGCCAACAACCCCGGTGTCGTCAGCTCGCGGAGCGACGTCCTCGTGCAGATGTCGACGACCGCCGCGTAGTCGGGCTTCTCTTCGTAGGTCATGATCCCCGGGTGGTCCCGGAACTGGTTGCGGACCTCGACGACCACTTGCATCGCAGCCCGTCCCACGGCCCGGATCGCGAGCGAGGAGAACAGGAACGCGACGCATCCACCCAGCAGCAGGCCGACGAGCACATCGGGCTGATCGACCCGGATCCCGAGGAACGTGTAGCCGGCGTTCTCGAGCGCCGCTTCGAACGAACCGAACAGCGACGTCGCCGCGATCACCGCGGTCGCGATGGCCATGCCCTTCGTGATGGCTTTGGTCGAGTTGCCGATCGAGTCCAGCCCGCCGAGGATCTCCGCGGGCCGGCCCTCGAACTCACCGGACATCTCAGCGATGCCCTGTGCGTTGTCCGAGATCGGCCCGAACGTGTCCATGGATACGATGACGCCGACGGTGGTCAACATGCCCATGCCCGTCAGCGAGATGAAGTAGAGCCGTTCGAAGGCCGTGTGACCGAGGTAGAAGGCCGAGGTCATGGCGGCCCCGATCAGCAACGCCGACCACACGGTGGACTCGAGCCCCACCGAGAACCCCGACAGGATCGTGGTCGCGGGACCCGTGACGGTCGCCTCCGCGATCTCCTGCACGGGCTTGTACTTCGCGTCGGTGAAGTACTGCGTGAGGACCTGGATCAGCGATGCGAGGATGAGACCGATCGCCACCGCCGCGAACGGCCGCCAGTCCTTCGTCACCAGCTCGGAGGCGACGAAGACGATCGCCGCCGAGAGAGCGGCCGAGATGAAGAACCCGCGGTTGATCGCCTTCATCCCGTGCTCCTCCTCGGAGCGCGGGGCGACCGACAGGATCCCGACGATCGAGGTCAGGACGCCGATCGCACGCACCCAGAGCGGGAACATCACGCCCGCGATCGCGCCGACCTCGCTGCCGCTGAACGCGGCGGCGCCCAGGATCAACGATGCGACGAGCGTGACCTCGTAGGACTCGAACAGGTCCGCCGCCATCCCGGCGCAGTCCCCGACGTTGTCGCCGACGTTGTCGGCGATCGTCGCGGCGTTCCGGGGGTCGTCCTCGGGGATCCCCTGCTCGATCTTGCCGACCAGGTCGGCGCCTACGTCGGCCGCCTTCGTGAAGATCCCGCCGCCGACCCGCATGAACATCGCGAGCAGCGCACCGCCGAACCCGAAGCCGACCAGCACGCTCGTGGCGTCGCCCTTGTAGATGATGAGGATCAACGTGGCGCCGAACAGGCCCATCCCGACGGTGAACATCCCGGCGACGCCGCCAGCCCGGAACGCGATCCGGACCGCCCGGCGGAGACCCGACTCCCGGGCCGCGTTCGCCGTTCGGACGTTGGCGCGCACGGCGAGCCACATCCCGACGTAGCCGGTGACCATCGACGCCAGCGCGCCGAGGAGGAACGCGATCGAACGCCCGAACCGGATGCTGAGCGCGCTGTGCTCGGCGTTCTTCGGGACGGGGAGCACGAAGAAGAGCACGACCGCCAGCACAGCGAGGAACACCGCGAGCGTCCGGTACTGGCGGTTGAGGTACGCCTTCGCGCCCTCCTGGATCGCGTGAGCGATCTCCTTCATCTTTTCGGTGCCCTCGGGCGCCGCGAGCACCTCTCGGACCAGGTACCAGGCGAAGAGCAACGCGACGAGCGAGACGCCGAAGATGAGCCACAGGGCCAGGTTCTCGCCCGGCCCGAACCGCGCCTGGATCG
>JALYLP010000127.1 GCA_030774195.1 Actinomycetota bacterium
CTCCTGAACGTCGCCACCGCCCGCGTTCATCTGACAGACCGCGACGCGCATGGATGAGGGAGCCTAGCGGCCGACCGCGTCGCGGACCGCGTCGAGGGACCGCGGATCCTCGAGGCCCGACAGATCGCCGGGATCCTCGCCCAACGCGGCCGCCCGGATCGCCCGGCGGACGATCTTGGCGCTCCGGGTCTTCGGCAGCTCAGGGACGAACACGATCCGCGCCGGCGCGAACGACTTCCCGAGGTGATCGGCGACCACGCGACGGAGCTCGTCGGGGTCCGCGGGCTCGTTCGGCTTGAGCACGACGAAGCACCACACCTGTTCGCCTTTCACCGGATCCGGGACGCCGACGGCCGCCGATTCCGCGACCGAGGGGTGCGAGGCGATCGCCGATTCCACCTCAGCCGGACCGATCCGCTTGCCGGCGATGTTGAGCGTGTCGTCGGAGCGTCCTCGGAGGAACCAGAAGCCGTCTTCGTCGCGGACGGCCCAATCGCCGTGGACCCAAATCCCCGGCCACCGCGACCAGTAGGTATCGAGGTACCGCTCGGCATCGCCCCAGATCCCGCGCGTCATCGCGGGCCAGGGCTGCGTACACACGAGCTCGCCGACCTCGTTCGGTCCCGTCGGCGTGCCGTCGGGACGCCAGACGTCGACCGCCATGCCGAGCGCGGGGCCGCGGAGCGTCAGCGGCTTCAGCTCGCAGATCGGGGTCGGAGACAGGAAGCACGCCCCGACCTCGGTGCCACCGGACAGGTTGATGATCGGCAGGCGTCCCCCACCGACCTGCTCGAACAGCCAGCCGTAGGAGGCGGGATCCCACGGCTCCCCGGTTGAAGCGAGGATCCGCAAGCTGGAGAGATCGTGCGCACGGACGGCATCGAGTCCGTGCGGGATCAAGGCCCGGATCAAGGTGGGCGACACGCCGAGCGCCGTGACCCCATGTCGTTCGACGAGCGACCAGAGGCGATCGGGCCCGGGATGGGTCGGGGCCCCCTCGAACAGCAGCACGGTCGCGCCCAGCGCGAGGGAGCCGATGATCTCCCACGGGCCCATGATCCAGCCGAGGTCGGTCGCCCAATGCAGCACCTCACCGCGATGCAGATCGACCTGGTACGCGACCTCCTCGGCGATCTTGACGAGGAAACCGCCGTGAACGTGCACCACGCCCTTCGGCTTGCCCGTCGTACCGCTCGTGTAGCCGATGAACAGTGGATGCTCGGCCTCGAGGGCCGCGGCGGGCAGTGGCTCGTCGTCGTCCGCGAGCTCGTCCCACCATCGGTCGCGCGGATCGTTCCAGGGGGTCGCGGGGTCATCGAGACGTCGCACGACGACGATGTGCTCGACGCACCCGGCGGTGTCCACCGCACGGTCGGCCGTCGCCTTCATCGGGACCATCTGGCCCTTGCGGAGGGAGCCGTCGGCGGTGATCAGCACCTTCGTCCGCGCATCCGCGAGCCGCGCCGCGACCGCGTCGGGCCCGAACCCGCTGAAGATCGGTACCCAGATCGCGCCGATCTTCGAGCAGGCCATGACCGCGGCGACGGCCTCGGGGATCATCGGTAGGAAGATGCCGACGGTGTCCCGCGCTTCCACACCCAGGGAGCGGAGCCCGCGCGCGAGCCGATCGGTCCGGTCGCGCAGTTCGGCGTAGGTCCAGGTGCGAACCGAGCCGTCCTCGCCTTCCCCGATCACGGCCGTTGCGTCCGGCGTCCTCGAGGCCCACCGATCGACGCACTGGTGCGCGAGGTTGAGCGTCCCCCCGGCGAACCAGGTGGTCCATTCGACCCCAGAACGGGTGTCGAAGACCTCGGAATAGGGTTCGAAGAACTCGATGTCGAGGTCGTTGACCACGGCGTCCCAGAACCATCCGATGTCCTCGACGGAGCGACGGACCAGCTCGTCGTAGGTCTCGACCCCGTGGGCGCGCATGAATCGGGTGACGTTGGCCCGTTCGACGTATGCAGGTGGCGGGGACCAGACGACGTCGTTCACGGCTGCATGGTAGAACCGGTGCGGATGAGCCCGCGGATCGGTGTCAGCGGCGTGGGGTGGTCCGGGTTCACGCCCACCACCGCCGGCCGGAGCTATAAGGAGCTGATGTTCGAGGCCGCCTCGGCCGCGTACCTGGACGCCGGCGTCGACCCTCGGACCGAGGTCGATTCGTTCGTGTGCGCTTCCGAGGACGTCGAGGAGGGCACGAGCATCTTCGATGAGTACGTCCCGGACCAGCTCGGCGCGGTCCAGCGCCCCGTGCAGACGGTCGCCTCAGACGGTCTGTTCGCCGTGGCCACGGCCGTGATGTTGATCCGGAGCGGCGTGGCGAACGTCGTCGCGGTCGAAGCGCACTCGAAGGCGTCGGACATCCTCACGCCGGGCCGGGTTGATGCGTTCGCGTTGGACCCGGTGCTCAACCGCCCGCTTGGGGTGTCCGCGCTCGCGCTGGCTGGTCTCGAGATGCGCCGCTACCTGCACGCGAGCGGCAAGACCGTCGAGCAGTGCACCGACGTGGCCGCCCGGAACCGCGAGCACGCCGCCTCGAACCGGCGTTCATCGTTCGCCGTCGTCGACGGCGACGATGCACCGCTGTTCGACCCGCTCACGACGCATCAAGC
>JALYLP010000128.1 GCA_030774195.1 Actinomycetota bacterium
TCGCGATCTCCTCGAGTACCACTTCGCGCTCGGCGTCGAGCTCAGCAAGCGACGGGCAGAAGACCATGTCGGCCATCACGTCGACCGCGGTCTCGAGGTGAGCGTCGGGCACGCGCGCGTAGACGACCGTGTGCTCGCGCGAGGTCGCCGCGTTCAGCTCCGCGCCCATCGCGTCGAAGGTCTCGGCGATCTGCTGCGCGTCGTAGAAGCGCGAGCCCTTGAAGAGCAGGTGCTCGATGAAGTGCGAGACGCCGGCCCGGTCGTCCCGCTCGTCACGCGACCCCGCGCCGATCCAGAAGCCGAGCGCGATCGAGCGGACGCCCGGCACGCGCTCGGAGACGACACGCTCGCCGGAATCGAGCTCCGAGAGGACGTAGTTCTGCACCGGCTGATCGTACCCGGTTGGAGACCTCGCAATTCCCGCTGGAAATGGGGCATACTTTGGCCCCTTTCGCAAGATGCGCCGTCTGCTGATCATCATCCCGGTCGCCGCAATCGCGGCGTTTGCCGCGGCGCCATCTGCGGAGCATCCCGCGGTACCGATCCCGGCAGGGGTGACGGTGGACGGCGTTCGGATCGGCGGCCTGACCTCCGAGCCCGCCCGCACACGGCTCCGTGCTGCCTTCGACCGCCCGCTCCGCTTCGTCTTCCGCGGCCGCCACTGGAGTGCCCGTCCGTCGCGCTTCAGCGCTTCGAGCGACGTCGAGGATGCGATCACGCATGCGTTCCAGTCCCTACCCGGCGCCCAGCTTGAACTCGGCGTCTCGTCCTCGCGGGCGCAGGTGCGCAGCTACGTCCGTTACCTCGATCGCCGGTTCGCGCGGGAGCCGGTCAACTCCGAGGTGCGCGGCGTGACGGCCGGGCTCCGTCCCGTGATTACGCCGGCGAAGCCTGGCGTTCGCGTCGACCGTCCGACGGTGACCGCGGGGATCGAGAACGCCCTTCGCTACGGCGTCCGGCCGGCGATGGTGCTCCCCACGAAGCAGGTTCGGCCCAAGGTGACGCCCCGCACGATCGGGCCGGTGATCGTGATCTCCCGCGGCTCCAACCGGCTGTTTTTCTACGACGGGCCCAGACTCGTCCGGACCTTCGGCGTCGCGACCGGCCGGGCGCAGTACCCCACGCCCTCCGGACAGTTCACGATCGTCGAAATGCAGCGCAACCCGTGGTGGCGACCCCCGCCCTCAGACTGGGCAAAGGGTCTGAAGCCTGTACCGCCCGGGCCCGGGAATCCGCTCGGCACGCGCTGGATGGGGACCTCGGCCTGGGGCGTCGGCATCCACGGCACCCCGGACGCAGCTTCGATCGGCTACTCGGCGTCCCACGGCTGCATCCGGATGCAGATCCCGCAGGCGGAATGGCTCTTCGAGCATGTCCGCATCGGGACGCCGGTCGTCATCGTCTGACCCCCGGCATGGCGCTCGCGGAGCGCGGTCCGCGCGGGGTACCGTGAAGCGATGCCACGAGGACGCGCGTTCGAGCCCCAGGAGCCGCCGGAGCGCCCGGCCGATCCGGCGGTTCGCCGCGCCAACCTCCGTCGCGTCGCCGGGCTCTTCCGCCCCTACAGAACCCGCCTCGCGTCCGTGCTCGTGCTCATCGCCGCGTCGGCGGTGCTCGGGATGGCGTCGCCGTTCCTCCTGCGGGCGCTGCTCGACGACGCGATTCCGCACCGCGACACGCGCCTCTTGAACCTACTCGTCGGCGGGATGATCGCGATCGCGATCGTCACCGGCGTGCTCGGCGTCCTGCAGACCTGGCTCTCGAACGTCGTCGGCCAGCGGGTCATGCACGACCTCCGGGCCGCCGTGTACCGCCACCTGCAGCGGCTGTCGCTCGCGTTCTTCACGCGGACGCGCACCGGCGAGGTGCAGTCCCGGATCGCGAACGACATCGGTGGCGTGCAGAGCGTCGTCACGTCGACGGCCACGTCGATCGTCTCCAGCGTGACGACGGTGCTCACGACCATCGTGGCAATGTTCCTCCTCGACTGGCGGCTCGCCGCATTCGCGCTCGCCCTGCTGCCGGTGTTCGTCTTCCTGACGCGGCGGGTCGGCGCCCAGCGCCGGAAGATCACGACGCAGCGGCAGGGGACGCTCGCCGACATGTCCACGCTGGTCGAAGAGTCGCTGTCCGTCTCCGGGATACTGCTCGGGAAGACGATGGGCCGGTCGACCGAGCTTGCCGACCGGTTCGAAGGGGAGTCGCTCGGTCTCGCCGACCTCGAGGTGCGCCGGCAGATGGCGGGCCGGTGGGTGATGGCCTCGATCCAGACGACGTTCTCGGTCATGCCGGCGGCGGTCTACTGGTTCGGTGGGATGGCGATCGCGACGGGCAGCGGAGCCATTTCGATCGGGACGCTCGTTGCGTTCACAACGCTCCAGACGCGCCTGTTTTTCCCGATCGGCCAGCTGCTGTCGGTCGGCATCGACGTCCAGACGTCGCTCGCGCTCTTCGACCGCGTGTTCGAGTACCTCGACCTGCCGGTGGAGATCTCGGAACGGCGCGAGGCGCG
>JALYLP010000129.1 GCA_030774195.1 Actinomycetota bacterium
CCCACGTCGACGAGGCTCATGCCGGTGACCTGGCCCATGGGCTGGCCCGGCAGTCCCCTCATGGCGAAGATGCCGGTGCGATCGTGGTTGGCCCCGTCGGGACCGGTGTCGTTCTCGCGCGTGTAGATGCTCGCGTTGCCGACCGTCCCTACCGACCGCCACCCGAGATCGCCGAAGTACACGATGAGGTCCGGTGCTATGCCCTTCACCTCGGTGTAGACATCCTTGGGCTTCAGTACCGTCGTGCCGAGCGGTTCACCGTCCGGACCGGGGGCCGCCTCGAGCTTGGCGATCAGCTCATCGCGAGTCTCCTCGTAGCGAGCGGGATCGACGACGCCCTCAGGCTCGCGACCCTTGACGTTCAGGAACAAGCGACCGTAGTAGCCGCCGTCGCCCCAGGCGACCGTGCGGCTCCAGTCGATCGGTGCATCCTTGATGGCGATCGGGCCCGAGATGGACTCTCGCATGGTGAGGAAGCCTTCCTGGATCAACCAGTCGTTGAAGCACAGGCCCCCCATCATCGGCCGGGCGCCGTGGTCGGACATGACGATCGTGATGGCGTCCTCCGGAAGCACCTCGAGCAGCGCGCCGACTTCTTTGTCGAGCAAGCGGTAGTAGTCCTGGAACGCAGTCTCGTACTTGCTCCCGGGCTCGTAGAGCGGGTGAAGCGGGTCGTAGTACTGCCAGAACACGTGGTGCAGGCGATCGGGTGCGATCTCGCAGATCATGAAGTAATCCCACGGCTTGTTCTTCACCAGACGGCGGGCCACCTGGAATCGCCGCTCGGTCATATGGAAGACCTGTTCTAGCGCGTAATCGAGCCCCTGGTCGCGGAAGTTCGGGATGTCGAAGATGTAGTCGACACCCTCGCCAAGCTCGCCGAGGATCTCGGTCTCGAGCTCTTGGGGATACGTGAACGATTTCGCGGACGGCGGCGTAAGGAAGCAGCCGACGCGCCATCCCGGGAACGTCTTGGGGGGCGGGAAGCTCGGCGGGACACCGATGAGGAGTGATCGCATCCCTCGGTCCCCAAGCTTGTCCCACACGGCCGGTTCTTTCACCGAGCCCGACGTGGTGATCGACAGCCCGTCGTAGCTGTTGTCCTTGCGGTTACGGAAGCCGTAGATGCCCAGTTGACCTGGGGTCTTGCCCGTCATCGCGCAGGCCCATGCCGGCACCGTGATGGGGGGTGTGATGCTGGCGAGATCTCCGTACATGCCGCCTTCGATCAGCTTGCGGATGTTCGGGATCTCGTCGACCAAGTCCCGGAACAGGAGCTGGGGTGTGACGCAATCCAGCCCGATAACTGCGACCCGCGGTCCTTGGGGCATCGGGTTTGTCCTCACGGGTTCGGTGTTGTCAGTGAACAGCCGGGCGCTCCGCCCGGCTCGCCTCGTCATGCTATCAACCGGCCGGAGGCCCACCAAGCTGCGACAATGCCCGCCGATGGAGCTCCTCAAGCGAGTCCTCTATTGGGAGGCGGGACTGCTGGCGGTCGGCGGGCTGTTCGCGACCCTGTTCCCGGCCTGGCTCCTGCAAACCCTGTTCGCCCAACCGCCCGAGCCGCTAGCTTGGGTTCGGATCGCAGGGGTCCAGGCGCTCGGGTTCGCGATGCTCGCGGTTGTGCTAGCCCGTCGGCTTGAGCAGCTGTGGTGGGCCTGCTGGGCGTTCGTATTGACCAGCGTGGGGATCGCCGTCGTGACGGCCGGACACGCGGTCGTCGGTCTGCCCGAAGGCGTCTCGGCCGTCCTGTGGTGGCTCATGGCCGCCGAGTCGGTCGCCCTCGCCGTCGCGCTGGTCGTCGGTCTGGCCAGAGCCGGCACCGAGCGCCGGCCCGAGTGAGGCCGGGAGCTGCGACTGACGTGACGACTACGCGAACGGAGCGGCCCACTCGGGGACGGGGCCTCGGTCTCACGTTCGGACAGATCCTCGTGTTCACGGCGGTCCTCCTACCGGCGGTCGTGAGCCTCCGCGCGTCGATGGCAACGATCGATCTCGCGTACCAGATCCGGGCTGGCGAGATCATGCTCAACGGTCATCACGTCCTGCGTACGGATCCGTTCACGTTCACGACGTTTGGGCGGCCGTGGCTCGACCAGCAGTGGGGTGCGCAGATCCTGCTTGCGCAGATCTTCCGATGGGGCAGCTGGGAGCTGCTCGACCTCACGAGAGCCGCGCTCGCCGCGGCCTCGTTCTGGCTCCTGAACGTCGCCTGCCGAGCGCGAGGGGCGGGGGTCCGGCCCGCCGCGTGGCTCTCGCTCGGCGGTCTCCTCGTCGCGTTCTACGGCTTCGAACCCAGGCCGCAGATGTTCGCGTTCCTCTTATTCGCCATGACGATCGCCGTGATATCCGAGCGCGAACGCCACCCCCGACTCCTGTGGCTCCTCCCTCTGATCGTGCTCGTGTGGGCAAACGTCCACGGCAGCTTCGTTCTCGGACCCGCGATGGTGCTACTCGCATGGCTCGAGGATCGCCGCCTGCACCTCGCGTCGTCCCGAACCACGCTCTTCGTGACGATCGCTACCATCGCCGCGGCGACAGTGAATCCATTCGGCTTGCGCGTCTGGTCATACGTCGTGGAGCTCTCGAGCAACCCGCAGGTCCGCAACACGATCGAGGAGTGGCAGCCGCCGAAGCCCGCATCCGTAATCGGCTTCGTCTTCTTCGCCTCCGTGGCGGTGGTCGCGGCGATCGCGCTGCGCCGCCGTCGGGAAATCGCCTGGCCACGCGTTCTGGGTCTCGTCCTGTTCTTCCTGCTCGGCGTCACGGCGGTTCGTGGGGTGATCTGGTGGGCTTTGGCGGCCCCTTTCCTGCTCGCCGACCTCTTCCCGGGCAGGTCGACTCGGGACGAGCCGAAGGTCGTGAACACGGCGATCGCCGTCGTGCTTGTAGGTATCGGCCTCATGCTCCTGCCTTGGTTCCGCCCGACTTTTCCCTCCACGTCCAACTCCGGAACGGTCTCCGACGGACTGCTCGCGTACGCGCCGGACATGTACACCACCCGGCTCGCCGATGCGGTCGAACCCGGTACCCGCGTCTTCGCGCCTGAAATCTGGGCGTCATGGTTCGAGCTTGCTGTTCCCCAGTTCCCCGTCATGATCGACCCGCGCATCGAGATCTTTGCCGATGACGTCTGGCGCGACTACGACGGCATCTCGCAGGCTGCTGGAGGATGGCAGCGAATCCTGGCCCGATGGGACATCGGCGCGCTCGCCCTAAGCACCAAGCAGCAGCCCGATCTGATCGCCGTCATCAAGGGGGACCCGAACTGGAAGGTCCTCTACGCGGACGACGACGGCGTCCTCCTCATCAGGAGTTCCGTCGGAACATGAGCGATCGCGTGCGCCTGTTCGCCGCCAGCTTCCTGATGCTGTTCGTCGAACTCGTGCTCATCCGGTGGCTCACGGCCCACATTCTTTACCTGTCCTACTTCACGAACTTCGTTCTCCTCGGCTCGTTCCTCGGCATCGGGATTGGCTTTCTCCGCGCACGTAGGGGCGATTGGTTCTCCCACGCTCCTCTGCTGTTCTTCGCGCTCGTCGTGCTGGCCGCTCGCCTCCCGGTGACGATCGACCGCAGCGGCAGCGGTCTTGTGTTCTTCGGCAACGAGGTCACGAGAGGGCTGCCCATTTGGCTCGTGCTCCCCTTCGTGTTCGTAGCGACCGCCGCGACGCTCGCGGCCGTCGCTCAACTCGTCGGTCGGCTGTTCTCACGCTTCTCCCCGCTCCAGGCGTATCGCCTCGATATCCTCGGCAGCATCGCGGGGATCGCAACCTTCTCCGTTCTCTCGCTGGTCGGCGCACCCCCAGTCGCGTGGGGCGTGGTGATCGTCGGGGCCTTCGTCCTCTTGCTGTGGCGGGAGATGACCCTGTTCCAGGTCGCGACATTCGCGGGCATCCTCGCCACATTCGGGTCGTACCTCTTCGTCCCCTCGGTGACGTGGTCGCCCTACTACCGGATCGAGGTCGATCGGCACGGGCCGACATCTGATGTGTTCGTCAACGGCATCCCGCACCAGAGCTTCACAACGCTGACCCTGACACGCGAGGAATCTCCTGCCTACTTCATCCCTTACCAGCGGGCGGCTGCGAACCCCTTGCGCAACGTACTCGTGATCGGTGCGGGCACAGGGACCGACGTCGCGATTGCGCTTTCCGAAGGTGCGCAACACGTCGACGCGGTCGAGATCGATCCGGAGCTGTATCGGCTCGGCCGCGAGCTCAACCCTGAGCATCCGTTCGCGGATCCTCGTGTCTCGGTGTCGATTGACGACGGCCGAGCGTTCCTGGACCGGACCGATCGATCCTACGATCTCATTCTCTTCGCCTTGCCGGATTCCCTAACGCTCGTGGCGGGGCAATCGTCCCTCCGCCTCGAGAGCTACCTATTCACCCGGGAAGCGATGGAAGCCGCGATGGAGCACCTCACCGCCGAGGGCGTCTTCTCGATGTACAACTACTACCGCTATGCGTGGCTCGCGGATCGACTGGCGAACACCCTCAAGCAGGTCTACGGTCACCCGCCGTGCCTCGACACGAACCGACAGCCCGGGTACCTCGCGGTCCTCACGACCGGGTACGAGTCCTCCGCAGTCCAATGTCCCACACTCTGGGCACCGGTGACCCACCCGGTGGCGGCACCGGCAACGGATGACCGACCGTTCGTCTATCTGCACGACCGATCGGTGCCGACGTTCTACCTCATCTCTCTGGCGCTGATCCTCCTGTTGTCCACTATCTGCGTGCGTGTCATCTCGGGGCCGCTGCGGGGAAGCAGGCCATACCTCGATTTCTTCTTTATGGGCGCGGCCTTCCTGCTCCTCGAGACGAAGAGCGTCGTCCAGTTCGCGTTGCTGTTCGGGACCACGTGGTTCGTCAACGCGTTGGTGTTTGCCGGCATCCTCCTCACCGTGCTCCTGGCGATCGAGGTGTCGGCGCGGCTGCCACGAATCCGGCCGATCGCGCTCTACGGCGCTCTCGCCCTCTCCCTCACGGTCGCGTACCTTGTTCCCCCGGAGTGGTTCCTGCACTTCGCGAGCCTCCCGAGGTTCGGAGTGGCCACCGCCCTGGCGTTCGCGCCGGTCTTCTTCGCGAACCTCGTCTTCGCCGAGCGATTCCGAGACGTCGAGGACGCCAGCGTCGCGTTCGGAACCAACCTGCTGGGCGCTATGTTCGGGGGCACGCTTGAGTACGCGGCCTTGATGATCGGCTATCGAGCCCTGCTGATCGTCGCGCTGGCGTTGTACGCCCTGGCCGCATCCGTCGGTTCGTGGTCCCTGCGCGGATCAACTGGACCCAATCCGGCCTCCATCACGCACGGGTGAACACCACGCCCACGCGGTCCTCGTAGCGGAGCGTCCAGGCCGGATCGGTCCGAAGGAGTCGGACGAGTCGCTCGTGGTACCTCTTATCCGCTACCACGACGTCGACATTCCATCGGTCGAGGACCTGCCGCCAACCCACGCGTGCGAGCGTTACAGTGAAGTAATCGGCCCACACCGCGTCGGGGAACAGCTCCGCTCGTGCGTCTATGAACATCGGTACGGCCGGAAGCTGGAGCTCGAACCAGCTCCCCCACAACCCGTCGAAGACCCGAGCACCGTGCTGCGAAGCTGCCGAGACAGCATCCGTCAGTGCCTGCGTCGGCGCCTCGGACAGGAGCGCCTCGGCGGGTTCCACCGTCGCCACGCGAACTGTCCCGATCACGAGCAGCACGGCCAGCCCGGCTGCTACCAGCACGGTCGTACGCCGCGTCCTGCTCCGCTCGGGGTGCCACCCGACGAACAACCCGCCGATGATTGGCGGCGTCCCGAGCGCCCACCACAGCAGATTTCGGCCGCTCCACACGGCCAGCCCCGTGAACATGAGGAGCTGAAGCCCATCCTCTAAGGTCGGCCTCCGCTTCCCGTAACGGACGACGACGATAATCGCGACGACCGCGACCACAAGGAACACTGGGCCCGCCGGCGAGCGCCGCCAGAGCGGCTGCCACTCGCTGATGACTTCGCGCACGACCGGCGACGAGAGTAGTTCGCCGAGGTACCGATAGGTGCCGAAGCCGAGTGGCGAGACCAGCGGTGCGATCAGACTCGCGAGAACAATCGCCCCGGCCCAGGAGGCGTCGCGACGACGTTTGGCGAGGAAGTCACAGAAGAACGCGATTCCCGTGAGCGCGGTCAGGAGCACGAAGCTGCCGTGCACGTTCGCCCACACGATCTGGATGGGCACGAGCCACGCCAGACGCCGAGGGTTCGCATGTCGCGCATCGAGTAGCCAAAGCGTTACGAGGAACAGGGGCACGGCGAGCAGTTGCGGTCGCAGGACCCCTGCTCCCGGAAGCAGGAAGGCAACCTCTAGCCCAACGAGCACCACACACCCGGCGACGAAGGGGTCGGCCCCCTTGGACCGAGTCCGCGCGAGAACAACACCCGCGGCGACCGAGGCGAGGAGAGCTCGAACGAACACGAGGCCGCGCCAACCGACTGCCTTGAACAAGCCGCCGAGGGCGATCTCGCCGGCCCACTGCTGATTGAGCCAGACTCGACCAGGGACCGTATAGGTGAAGACATCGCGCGTGAGGATCGTTCGGTCGTCGATCATCCGGATCCCGGCTCGGATCTGATAGGCGAGGTCGCCGGTTGGCAGCAGCGCCAACAGCACTGTCGCAGCGGGCAGTAGCCACACCATCAGGACCCAAGGTTCTGGTTCACGCCACCAGCGAGAGAGGGTGTCGCGCATCTCCCAATGTCCCACGCGGGTTCTAAGCCTGCCCCGTTGACGCACCTATCACCGCGTCACCCGTTCGCGGCCGGCACCGTCGCTCTTCCGCCCTGGTGCGCGACCTGCCGCGGGCTCTCGTACGCCCTCCAAGAGTAGGCAGACAACATGAATAGGCCCACGATGAGCCAAACGGCGACCACCAACGCCCGTAGCCGCAGGATGCGGACGCGAGGCGCGGCATCACGCCTGGCCGTTCGGGTCATGGGCCTAGCGGACTGATAGGGCCGAATAGGTGCGAGATACGGATAACGCCGGGGCCGACAATCACCACGAGCAGCGCCGGCATGATGCAGCAGATCATCGGGAACAGGAGCTTGACTGGCGTCTTCATCGCTTTCTCTTCAGCGCGCTGACGCCGCTTGGTCCGCAGCTCCTGCGACTGTCCGCGGAGGACGTTCGCGATGCTCACGCCGAAGACGTCGGCCTGGACCATCGCGAGCACGAAGCTCCTTAGCTCGTCGACGGTTGTCCGCTCGGAGAGGCGGCGCATCGCCTCCACACGCGGCGTACCAAGTTGCATCTCGTGGAGCAGCCGCCCAACCTCCTCGGACAGGGGTCCCACCATGGCGCGACGTGCTTGTAGCAACGCGGCATCGAAGGCCAGCCCAGCCTCGACGCTGATCGTGAGCAGGTCGATCATGTCGGCAAGATCCCGACGGATTGCATCTTGTCGTTTCGAAACCCGCTTGTCGAGCCAGTTCCCGGCAAATAGGTAGCCGCAGTACCCGATGAGGGGAATCCAGAGCGTGCCAAGCAGCAGCGGCCCGCGCTTCACGCCCAGGTAGTAGCCAAGTGCACCTCCAGCACCGGCCGAGGCCAGACGAAGGAACAGGAAAAGCTCCGGCGTTAAGCCGCGGGGGTTCCCCGCTAGCACTAGCCGTCGAGCGACCGACTCGCGGATCCCGCCCGGCGTGTAGCGCGAGATCAGCGCCGACAGCTTCGACATCGCCGGTGACATTACGCGGGCGTTGAAGGACGCATCGCCGCCCTGAATCGCTAGGTCGATCCCCGCGGTCTCGAGCTGACCTTGCAGCACCGCCGCGCCCCGCCGGTTCCGAGACGTGACGAGCATGCGCATCCCGAGCAGCGCCGTAGCGACGAACGTCGCGCCAACCGCGACGAAGAGATAGGCCTCAGACATCGTCCAACCTCACGATCTTCTGCATCCAGAGATAGCCGACGACCATCAAGCCGCCCGCTGCCGACAGCATCATGATCCCCGCGCGGGTCGAGGTGAGCACCCTAAGGTAGTCGGGGTTTACGAAGGTGAGATACGTGCCCAGCAGGATGGGCAAGGCCGTCAGAACGTAGGAGGAGATGCGGCCCTCGGCCGACAAAACCCTGACCTGGCGCCGCAACGTCTGCCGCTCGCGGATCGTTTTCGCGACGCCCTCGAGGACTTCGGCGAGGTTCCCGCCGATCTTCCGCTGGATCTTGATGGCGGTCACGGTCCATTCGAGATCTCGACTCCCAATACGGTCCACGAGGGAGTCCAGCGCCTCATCGACGTCACGACCGAACCGGAGCTCCGACATCGTGCGCCCGAACTCCGAGGCGCCCGGCTCGCTGATCTCCTTGGTCGCAGTGTCAAGCGACTGCAGGAAGCTGTGACCTGCGCGGAGCGAGCTCGCGATGACCATCAGCGTGTCTGCCAGCTGCTCCTGGATCGCTGCGAGACGCTTGGCGGCGGCCGCGGACAGCATCACCAGCGGAGCCACCAGTCCGGCGACCCCGACGAGGGTCCCGGGCAATCCGAAAAGAAGGAACCCGCCGACAGCGGTCGCGATCCCCACGAATATCACCAGCGCGAGAAACTCGCCGACGCGCAACGACCACCCAGCCTGGCCGAGACGGTGGGTAAGCGTGCTGCCTGCGCGAGTGCCACCCGCCGTGCGCTCCGCGAGGTCGGCGATCACCTGGGGGATCCACGGGTTCGATTGCGGACCCTCGGCCTCGGGCGACCGGTCCGTCGAGACGTCGGCGATCAGACGCGAGCGCAGCTGCGTCTCGCGCCGCCGTCGCTCCGTGAGACTTTGGAGGAGCAGGACGAGATTGAGGAAGGCGAGGAAGGCAAGGCCAGCGATGAACGCGATCGCGGCATCGCTCGTACCGACCGAACCTTTCGGCGTCTGCTCCGCCTGGGTTGAATCTTGCCCAGTCAGGTTCGCCTGACCTGGAGTGAGAAAGCGCGTGCTTGCCGTGCCGAAGGGCAGCTGGACATCCAGGGCCACGGGCGCCCCGTACGGCGCTTTCGATCGATACGTGACGACGAGCTGCTGCGAGAGCTCGAGGGCAAGACCGGAGTACACGGCCTGCAGATCGTCCGACGTGATCGACTGAAAGCGTCCTCCGGTTCGGACCGCGAGCTGTCGAAGGACGCCCTCATCGGCATCCGAGCCGGCCAAGGCGATCGCATAGACCGTTACACGTGAGCCCCGAGCCGCCTGGATAGCCTGCGCGACGTCGGCGGTCCCCGCCGTGTTTTTCCCATCGGTGAGGAGGATCAGGTTGTGCTGGGCACGGCTGGTGGGATCGAACATTCCTGACCCGGTGACGACCGCTTCGTAGAGAGCGGTGCCTTGGATAGTCATCGTGCCAAGCGAGTCGACGGCTAGCTTTACTGAGGCTCGATCATCCGTGACAGGCGCGCGCACCATCGGCTCTTGAGCGAAGGAGAGAATCCCGATCGGCAGGGAGTCCGGAACGCCGAGCACGAACGCACGTGCGGCCGCGAGAGCCGTCCGGAGCTCTCCGCCCTGCATGCTGTTCGAGACGTCGATTGCCAGAACCACGTCGACCTTCTGCCCGGTTCCACCGAGCGGACCCACGCTCACGACACGCACCGGAACACCGTTCTCGAGGACACGCACGTCTGTCGCATTGACGGACGCGGTCTGGTCCGTGGTCACCGTGACACTAATGAGCGGAAAGTCGCGTGTCTCCACGCCGCGCACAGACACGTCACTTGTGGCTCGCGCGATGCCGGGAAGCAAGACGAGCCCAAGGACAGCGAGCACCGTAACGATTGAGCGGCACCGTCTCACCATGGCTCTTCACCCCGTGGCGGAGTGAAGATCGACTGATCGAGGTGGACGTTGCGCTCAGCCAGTCGCTCCACGAACACGGGGCGGAGCCCGGTAGCTGAGAGGTGCCCGAGCACGCGCCCTCGCTCGTCGAGGCCCCCGGCCGCCTTGAAGACGAAGAGGTCCTGCATGGTGATCGCGTCGCTCTCCATGCCGACGACCTCCGTCACCTGCGTCACCCGACGACTACCGTCCTGGAGGCGGGCGACGTGGACGACGAGGTCGAGCGCCGAGGCGACCTGCTCTCGCAGCGCCCGGATGGTGATGTCCATTCCTGCCATGAGGGCCATCGTCTCGAGACGGGACAGCACGTCGCGAGGCGAGTTCGCGTGCACTGTGCTGATCGAGCCGTCGTGGCCCGTGTTCATGGCCTGTAGCATGTCGAGCGTCTCGCCGCCGCGGACCTCGCCGACGACGATCCGATCGGGCCGCATGCGGAGGGCGTTTCGCACGAGGTCGCGAATCGTGACCTCGCCCTCGCCCTCGATGTTCGGCGGGCGGTACTCGAGGGCGATGACGTGCGGCTGCTGTAGGCGAAGCTCGGCTGAGTCCTCGATGGTGATAATCCGTTCGTCCTCGGGGACGAATCCCGACAGTACGTTCAGCATCGTCGTCTTGCCGGCACCCGTCCCGCCGGAGACGAGCAGGTTCATCCGGCCCCGGACGCAACCCTCAAGTAGATCCGCGAGCTCACGCGTGAGCGTGCCGAACTGGATCAGGTCCTCCACGGTGAGCGGGTCTGCGGAGAACTTGCGGATCGTGAGCGCGGAGCCGTGGATCGCAAGAGGCGGGATGATGGCGTTCACACGAGAGCCGTCGGCGAGGCGGGCGTCCACGTACGGCGAGGACTCATCGACCCGGCGGCCGACGCGGGCCACGATCTTGTCGATGGCGTGCCTGAGCTCTTCCTCACTTCGGAAGAAGGCATCCGTCCGATGGATCTTCCCGTCGCGCTCCACGTACACCTTGTGCGGTCCGTTCACCATGATCTCGGTGATCTCGGGGTCCCGAATGAAACGCTCGAGCGGCCCGAGACCCAAGATGCTGTCCCCGATCTGCTGGATGATCTGCGCCTTCTCCTGGACGGAGAGAGGCATCTCCTCCTCGGCGAGCAGATCCTGCAGGCGCGTGTGGACGAGCTTCCGCAGGTCTACATCCGAGAGTGCGTCATCGTTGAGCCGGCCGCCGAGGGATTCGACGAGCTGCTCCTGCACGCGGTCTCGGACCTCGGCGCTGCGGTCCGGGCGTTCCTGCTTCGAGAGTCGTTCGGCGAGTGACATGTGTGCTTACCCCTTCTTCCAGAGCCGACGCTTGGTCACGGTCGCCGATAGTTCGGCCCCGGCGGAGAACTGGGATCGCAGGCGATCAGCGAAGATCTCGATCGCCTTGGATACTTCCGACCGGCGTTCCTCGACCCACACGAGCTTGGCGCGGTTGATCGATCGTGGCACGAGCGAGCTCGAGGGGATCCTCGCGTCGACGGTGAGCCCGAGCAGCTTCTCGACATCCTCGGGCGTGAGATCCACTTTGCTGTCGGCCCTATTGAGGACGATCTTGACACGGTCCCGCGGCACCCCGAGCCTGTCCAGGGTTTGCATCCCCATCGTCATGTGACGGATCCCGATCGCGTCGAGGCCACTGATCAGGCAGATCGCGTCCGCGAGGTCGAAGGCGGCCAGCACGTGATCCGAGTACTCGGCGCTGGCATCAACCACGGTAAATGGGAAGGTGTTCTTTAGTGTCCGAAGCATGCGCGTGACCGCTCCGCTCGGCAGCGGCTCCGCACGGGGGTCGGGGGTCGATCCGAAACCGATCACCCCATCGATGAGGGGCGTGCCGAGTCGCGTGACCTCGTCGGAGTCGGCCCCCTCCTCGAGCAAGAGGAGATCCGGCAGCGATCGCTTGGGGGTCGCGCCGAAGTACGCGAAGACATCACCCATGTCGTGATCGAGGTCGACCAAGCCGACGTTCTGACCCGTCCGCTCCGCGAGGGCGGCGGCGAGGTTGCACGAGAAGAACGTCTTGCCTGTGCCACCCTTCGTCGAGAAGATCGCAACGATCGCGCCCTCGCCCGTCTTCGGCCCTTCCGCCCGGGCCGCCGTTCCCTTGATGCCCTCGGCCCAATCGACCGCACGCAGGAGCGCCTCCCGGAGCTCGGTACCGCCGCCCGAGATGTCGACGACGTCTCGGGCTCCGCTGCGAACGAGGCGGGGGAAGGCACAATCCACCGGCGCGTCGCGGACGACGATCACCGCCGTTGTCGGCACTTCCTTCGAGACGAACTCGGCGAGGCTCGCCGCGTCCTTCTCGGCAACGGTCGGGCCGAGGACGACGACGTCGAAGACGCGGTCACCCTCGGCGATCGCGCGCTCGGCGCTGGCGACCGAAGAGATGACCACAAGGTCGTCAGGCGAGGTCCCGAGAACCCGCGCAACGAGCGGAACGAACGCCGCGTTCCCACCCACGGCGGCGATGCGCGGTTGGGTCATCGGACTGACCTGACCGAAACCGGCGGAACGTCGACCCCGGTCTCGTTGGGGGGAAGGAGCGTCAGCCAAACGCTGCTCTGGGTCTGCGCGTAAATGAGGAGAGAGGCCTCGACAGGCGTGACAGCCAACGTCACGTTGCTCCCGGGATTCCCGCTCGCGTCGGCGGGCACAGCCAGTACAAGGGCGTCGGGGATTACGACGCGCGTCGTCTGGGTCTGCTTGCTGTTGAAGGTGCCGAAGACCTCGACATGGTCCCCTTCCTGAAGCGCACCAGCGACGCTACGCTGCGCCTCCAGCGTGACCGAAGCCGCCTGGTACCCCGAGGGGATTCCCAGCGTCCCGCCCGCCGCCTGGAGCGGCCCGGCGAGCCTGGCTGCCGAGATCTGCTCTCCCGCCAGGATTGGATACGCGGTGCGCTGTCCGCGCAGCTGGTAAACATCGGTGATCACACCCTGGATCACGACGTCCGCGGGCACAGTCCGCGTCACGAAACCACTTTGGTCGATCAGGGGATCTAGGTCAGTTCCCGCGGGGATGTCCTGCGTCGACACGAGGACATCGACGGTCGCCGCCGGAGCCGTCGCATTCTCGCGGACGTTCTTCATGAACAGGAACACGCCTCCCGCTGCCGCAGCTGCGAACAGCAGAGTGATCATTGCGGCGGTCGCACCTCGCTTCATCCTTAGGCTCCTTCCATTTGGCGGCTAGTTGCCGACCAGTCGAATGATTTTTACGTTGCCGAAACTGCCACCTACGACGACATCGGTTGTGCTTGTCGTGAAACCCTCCCACTCCGCGACGAGGCACCGAGCGTTTGAGTCGGCCGGTGTAGCCGCAGTGACAAGTGCGTCACAGAGTGCTTTGTCGGTCGTGCCCGTGCTATTGGTTTGCGTGCAGTCGAAACCCGGATTCTGCGGGTTGCCGGTGCCGCAGATCTCAGCGGGTTTCAACCATGCCAAGCCTATGATCGCGTAGCGGTCGAGGCTGCCGTTCGAAGTAAGTGTGTTGCACGTGGGTGACGCGGGCGCGACTGGGGCTGGGCAGGGGCCCGGTTGGTTGACGGGGAACATGTAGGTCTTCCCGGATGCAACGGCGCTCGCGACCACCGCGTTTTGACTGTTGCTGTTGGTGGCGTACAAGACAGTTCTGTTTCCAGGCGTCGGGCATACGAACGTAGGCGCGCTCGCAGGGTTGTCGTGGACGAGATTCAAGATCGGCTGAGTGTTGTACCAGTCAACATACTGTTGGTTGCCTGACGAGACGCTCGCACTGCAGCCGTTCGCGTCAGTTGGGGAAACGCCCCATGTCCCAAGGTCTATCAACCCCCAGGTCGAGACTGTCGTGTTCTGGTTGAAGTAGAAAGCGCATCGAGTGACTCCGATGTCGGCCTCGGTCATCGAGTCGGGGATGCCGCAAGTGCTCAGCCTGTTTCGGCTCACCGTCAACGGGAAGATGGGACCTCCGCCAGCGAACCCCCACGTAGCCGTCGCCGTGGCCGAGACGTACTTCGGCGAGGACCCGAACAGGAGCGACTGCTGCACCGTGTACTGGACGGTGACCCTGCCGGCAGACATCCCGGTGCAGCTTTGGGGGAAGACCAGGGTCCCGCGCAAGTCCTTGAACCTCACCCTCGGAGGCTGCGCAACGGGTCCCGTGGGATCGACGTCGACGTTCGCAGCCGTGTACTGGTTGGCGTTACCGACTGCCGCAATCGTTGGATCCGGGCGCTCTTGGTTCTGACACGAAATCGCTGCGGCTAGCGCCCCGGCGTCGCTTGCCCTCCGAACCTGGCGGTACTTCGAGAGTAATAGCCCACCATTGATCGAGAGAGCGAGGATCCCGATGAGAACCACAAGTACCAACGCGAGCACTACCGCACTCGCGCCGCGCTCGTCCTTCAACCGCAAACTCATTCGCATCTGAAGACGCCTTGCATCGTCCGTGTCGGTTGGTACACGGTCACGAGCACTTGCATCCGGAACTTCTGCCGCCACGACACGACAACCTGATCCCCTGGGGTGCAATTGAGGGGCGTCACAGTGAAGGTAGCCGGCATGGCAGCGTTGGCGGCCGTGAAATCACTCGATGCCTTCTTGACGACTGCCCACACCTCGTCGGGGGTGTCGCACGGCGAGGTGGGCGCACAGTGGATGGCGGCGAAGCGCGCGCCCTCTCGTGCCGCGCTCTCGTAGTCCTCCCACTTCGCCATCGTGATTCCGAACTCGATCGTCGCGAACAAGATGACCGCGATCAATGGCAGGATCAGCGCAAACTCCGCAGCCGCCGCACCGTCTTGCTTTCGCCAACGCACTGATGAACCTCCAAGGGATCGTCTCCGGCCTCTGTCTCTCCCTTCGCGAGCGGGGAGGGAGAGAGAGCGGCCGGAACCGCTCTCGTGTTACCTGGTATCGACTTACGGAATGGGCACAGCACTGATCTTGTCGCCCGTGGCCTTGAGCCGATCGTTAATCGAGTGCCCGAGCTGCGTGGCACCGAAGATGATCGCAATGGCGATAAGCGACACGAGCAGCGCGTACTCAGCCGCGGTCGCGCCTGTCTCGCTGTGCATGACCGCGACGATCTGGTCGTGGATGCGAGAACGTGCGTGCCCCAGCCCCACCTTCATGTACGTGTAGCCCTGAAGCAGCATCCGGTTGTTCACCTCCCTCGAACATTCATGCCGGGCGAGCGGTGAACCCGGCTACAGCAAGAAGTTGACGCGACCCACGATAGGGTTGAGCGCTACGGCAACGCCATCGGGAGTTCCTTCCGGTGCCTCGTCGGAGTTACGTACGCGGAACCGCGTATCCGTTCAGGCTAGGAAACGGCGATCGCCGCGCGGCGCTCGGCGCGGGGCAGGGGCAACATGCCCAGGCGCGAGGCGGC
>JALYLP010000130.1 GCA_030774195.1 Actinomycetota bacterium
CGAGCAGCCGCCGTACTCGATCTTCGCCCGGCACATCGAGCACGACGTCCTCCCGGTCGCCCAGCGCTACGGCATGGGCGTCCTCGTCTGGAGTCCACTGAACCGCGGGTGGCTGTCGGGTCGCTACCGCCGGGATCACTTCGATCGTGCACCGGAGTCACGCGCCGCGCGAGGGGCGGCCCGCGCCGAGTGGCTGGCGAAGATCTGGGACGAGTCCAGACCGGAGGTGCAGCGGAAGCTCGACGTCGTCGAGGCGCTCGCCAAGCTCGGGGAGGAGATCGACGCGACGATCGCGCATATCGCGATCGCGTTCACCTTGGCCCACCCAGCCGTCACGTCGGCGATCATCGGCCCCCGGACGATGGAACAGCTCGAGGACCTGCTGCAAGCGGCGGACCTCCGGTTGGACGACGGCATGCTCGATGCGATCGATGACCTCGTGCCGCCCGGGAGCCTGATCGATGAGGACGACCGCGGGTTCGACCCGTGGTGGTTCGAACCGGCGGCGCGACGCCGGCCCCGCTAGCCACGGAACAGTGATCGGTGCTCGGGCAAGATGGACGAGCGCTGTCGACGAACGCCACCGTCATCACGGTGGGCTGACGGAGAGGACGTCGATGCGCTATCGGGAGCTCGGCAGGTCCGGACCATCGGTGTCGGTGCTCGGGCTCGGTACCACCGGGTGGGGTGCCCATCCCGAGTTCGGGGAGGTCGATGCCGCGGGCGCGAACCGGCAGGTCGCCATGGCGCTGGACGCGGGGATCACGCTGTTCGACACCGCGGAGACCTACGGGGACGGGCGCTGCGAGGAGATGCTCGGCGTCGCGCTCGGCGCCCGACGTGACGAAGCCGTGATCGCCACGAAGGCCTTCTTCGGCACGGGGTCGAACCCCGACGGCGTCGGTCTGTCCCGCCGGAACCTCCTGCATTCGTGCGACGAGAGCCTGCGTCGGCTGCGGACCGACCGGATCGACATCCTCCAGATGCACGGCTGGGACGGCATCGTCCCGCTGGAGGAGACGTTGGCGGCCCTGGACACCCTCGTCGCCGCGGGCAAGGTCCGCCACGTCGGGGTGTCGAACTGGTCCGCCTGGCACCTGATGAAGGCGCTGGGCGTCTCGGAGCGGGAGGGTCTCCCGCGTTTCATCTGTCAGCAGATCTACTACTCGCTGCAGGCTCGTGAGGCCGAGCTCGAGCTCGTCCCCATCGCGCTCGATGCCGGCGTCGGGATCCTCGTGTGGAGCCCGCTCGGTGGCGCGTTGCTCACGGGCAGGTGGCGGCGCGACGCTCCCCCGCCGTCGGACACACGCCGGATGCGCGGATGGCCGGACCCACCGATCTACGACCAGGAGAAGCTCTGGCGCACGATCGACGTCCTGATCGAGATCGCGGGTGCTCGCGGGTGCCCGGTCCCGCGGGTCGCGCTCGCCTACCTCCTGCAGAAACCCGGCGTCGTCTCGCTGATCATCGGCGCCCGGACCGACGCGCAGCTCGCGGAGAATCTGCCGGCGGCCGATCTGCTCCTCGATGCGAGCGAGATGGCGCGGCTCGACGACGTCAGCGCGCCCACACTGTCGTACCCGTACTGGTGGCAGGCCAAGTACGACGAACGACTGGGAGAGGCCGACCTGGCGCTCCTCGGTCGGTACCGAGACGTGCCCGTCGCGGACGGCGGTCTGCATCGACCGCTTCCCGGCTTCGAGGTCATCCCGGGGAGGTCATGAGGATGGAGCGCGGTGTCTACTTCGATGCCTGGTTCCCGCGACAGCATTGCTACCACCCGAGCCTGCCCCCGCGGCGGCTGCAGATGATCGAGGACCTCGAGGCCTATCGGGCGACCATGCTGGTCTGGTCCGCTCTCGGCGGTGGATCGATCTCGCTCCCCTACCTGGAGCAGGAGGCGTGGCAGGAGATCGACCCGCGCTTCCGCTTCTACGGGTTCATGAACGACGCCGAGTTCATCGAGCACTGCCAGGAGCGAGGGATCAAGGTCTTCGGGATCGTCTTCGAGGTGCAGGGGTGGGAGTTCCCCGTCGAGCTGAGCGACGACGAGGATCGAGTCCTGTCGATGAACGAGCCGCGAGGGATCGGCACGCCCGGGTGGCTCGGCCTGCGCGAGTTCACGCAGAACACGTACCCGAAGCTGTGGAAGCCCTTCGAGCACTACTTCCCCGACGGGCTCGTGAACAGCGACGGCGAGCAGGTCACCGACATCCTCGAGGAGTGTGTGTCGCGCGACATCCACGGCGAGCCTTGTCACGCGAAGTGGGTCGAGGCGCCCGACCGCGACCACTACGCCTACCTGATGGATCGCAACAACCCGGTCTGGCGGGAGTACCTCAAGGCGATCATCCGGATCCAGATCGACGCCGGTGTGGCCGGCGTCCAGCTCGACGAGGCCGACTATCCGATGTGGGCGATCGACGACGGCGGCTGCTTCTGCAAGGACTGTGTGAAGCTGTTCCGCGCGTATCTGCAGGCGCTGCCCGCCGACCAGCTGCCGAAGGATCTGGACGGTGCCGACCTCGACACCTTCCACTACGGGTCGTGGTTGCTCGAGCGCGGCTTCGAGTTCAAGGCGAACCGTGAGACCACGCCGCTGTTCTGGGACTGGATCAGGTTCCAGCGCCGGGCGATCGCCGGGTACTTCGCCGAGCTGTCCGACTACATCAAGGAGTACGGGCGCTCGAAGGGTCGCGACGTCCTCGTCT
This sequence comes from Actinomycetota bacterium, assembly GCA_030774195.1. Taxonomy (GTDB): domain Bacteria; phylum Actinomycetota; class UBA4738; order UBA4738; family HRBIN12; genus AC-51. The sequence goes on from JALYLP010000130.1 coordinate 2,712, forward strand.
CGGGGAACCTCTACTACCTCTCGCCGCATTTCTACCCGTTCGAGCCGAAGGCCGATGTCCTCATCACGGAGATGAACAAGACGAGCTACCGGCAGCCGGTGTGGTGCCGGTACGCCGCGGGGTTCGCGCAGGGCAAGCCGGTCATCGTGGTCGAGAACCCGTTCGGTGGGGTCGGGCC
>JALYLP010000131.1 GCA_030774195.1 Actinomycetota bacterium
GCAGCTCGAGTGCGGGATCGGGGATCGGCAACACGCGGTAGCCCGATCCGTCCACGTCGAAGATGCCCGTCGATCCCCGACCGTCGGGCGACGGAGCGAAGCTGGCGAACCTCGTGCCGTCCGGCGAAAGCCCGGCAGCGTCGTACACCGAGTGGATGGGGTGTTCGACCGTCCCGCCGGCGTCGACCCGGTATACCTCCCCCAGGTCGGCCCCTTGGACGAACCGGGTGAACACGACGGCGTGGCCAAGAGGGGACACCGTCACCACCGGCCCCGTCGCAGCTGCGGTCACCGCACTCCCCGACCACGAGGCGACCAGCGCCAACGCGAGTGCGCACACCCAACCCATTCGCGAAGATCCCACCCGGTCGACCATCACATCCCCCTTTCCGTCGGATCCGGTCCGTCGGATCCGGTCGAGGTCGACGCTAGGAGTTCGGGGTGCGGCCAGGAAGCGGGCGGACCCTCGATCTCAGGTGGGGGTAACCCGATGACAGACAGCCTCCCGTTGGGGATAGCCCTCAGGCGTCAGCGACGCAGGAACGTCAGGACGGCGAGGACGCGGCGGTGATGGTCGGGGGCCCCCTCCAGACCGAGCTTCGAGAAGATCCGGCTGATGTGGGCTTCAACGGTCTTGGGACTGAGGACCAGGATCTGCGCGATGCTCTGGTTCGATCGGCCCTCTGCGATCAGAGCGAGCACCTCCCGTTCGCGCTCGGTAAGTTCGTCGAGGGGTCCTTTGCCGCGAGGCCGCTTCACGAGGCGGGCCACGATCGAGGGGTCGAGCACGGACTCTCGCTCGGCGATGCGCTGGATCGCATCTTTGAGGACGGCGATGTCCGACACGCGTTCCTTCAAGAGGTATCCGACGGCCTCGGGATGCTGCTCCAGAAGACGCATCGCGTACCGGGAGTCCAGGTACTGGGACAGAACGAGCACACCGACGTCGGGGTAGGTGCGCCGGATCTCATCAGCCGCGACCAAGCCCTCGTCGGTGTGCGTCGGCGGCATCTTGATGTCGACGATCGCCACGTCGGGATGCTCGACGGCCACGGTGCGCATCAACTTGTCCGCGTCGTCGACCTTGCCGACGACCTCGATGCCGGCATCTTCGAGGAGGCGGGCGGTTCCCTCCCGCATCAGCATCGCGTCGTCGGCGATCACGACTCGCATGGGATCTCCGCTCGTATCCTGATCGATCCGTCCGGGGTGTGCTGGAAGCTGAACCGGCCGTCGAGCGCGCCGATCCGGTCCGCGAGGCGGGTGAGCGTGGTGTCGGACCCTGGATCGGGATGATCCGCTCGGTCCTCGATCACCTCGACGACGAGCCGACCGCGATCGCGTCTCACGTCGACGGAGGCCGCGTCCGCTCCCGTGAACGCAGCGATGGGGCCCAGCGCTTCGGCGATCAGGACGTAGGCGGCGGCCTCCACGGCACTCGGGAACCGACCCTCGGGCACCTGATCGATCTTGACGGGTATCGCGGCCCGCTCGCGGAGCACCTCCACGGAAGCCGCGAGCCCCTCGTCCGTCAAGACGGCCGGGTAGATGCCGTGGGCGAGTTCGCGAAGCTCCTCGATCACCACCCGGAGTGCGTGGTCCGCTCGGTCGAGGAGAGCCTCGACGTTCGAGTCCGGATCCGCCCCGAGCTGCGTGCGAGCAAGCCGGATCGCGAGGGCGAGCCCGACGAGGCGTTGCTGCGCGCCGTCGTGCAGATCCCGCTCAAGACGGCGACGCTCCGCGTCGCTGGCGGCGACGATCCGCGCACGGGACGCCCGCAGGTCTTCGAGCTGGGCCAGGACCTGCGCCTGAAGTCGCTCGTTCTCCAGGCTCAGCCGTGTCGCCGCGACGAATTCCTCCACCAAGGCGGGATCGTCCAGGAGCCCGCGGCGATGGAGGACGAGCGCCACGGTCTCGCCGCCACGGGTGAGTGGGGTGACGGCTCGACCGTCGTCGGCTGCAACTGCCACGATCGACCCGGTGACGTCGACCCACCGCTCCGGCTCCCGGAGCGGGTACGCCACCTGGACCTCATTATCCCCGAGGGACCGAGCCAGCACATCGCGCAAGCCGCCGGGGGGAGGTGACGCGCCGAGCTGGACCACCAGGCCGGCCATCGCCGAGCGCGTTCTTCGCGCAAGGAGCCAGGACCAGGCCACGCCCGCTGCCATCGTGAGCAGCGCCATCGCTTCGCCGAGCCACAGCCGGTACTCGAAGGGGTCGGTCCCGAGCCAGCCTCGCCGCACGCTGTGGACGAAATCGCAGAAGACCAGGAC
>JALYLP010000132.1 GCA_030774195.1 Actinomycetota bacterium
GCGATGTCCATCATGGAACCCGTGAGCGGTGGAGCATCCTCATCCACCGGCTCCTCACCGGGCATGAGGTCGATCACGGTGAACACGCAGACGCTTCGCGCGACGGCCTCGGGGTCCCTCCCGAGGCCCCGCGCGATCCGCGTCACGCGTTCGTTCTGCTCAGTGAACCCGGTCGGTTCGTTCCCGCACCACGGCCCCCAGACGTTCCACGCATCGACCGTGGGCAAGGTCGCCTCCAGGATGCGTTCGCCCCTACTGCCGATCATGAGCGGGATCCGACGCGACATCGGAGGCAGCAGGACCGCGTCGTCCGTCCGGTACCCGTCCCCTTCGAACGTCACCCGCTCGCCTGCAAGCAGCCCGCGCACGATCTGGAACGCCTCGATGGATCGAGCCGCCCTCCCCTCGAACGGGAGGCCGAACGCCTCGAACTCGGCTCGGTTCCACCCTGCGCCCAGACCAAGGGTCAGCCGGCCTCCGCTGATCTCGTCCAGGGTGGCGGCCATCTTCGCGAGGATCGGTGGGTGACGGAACGCGGTGCAGGCAACGAGCGGTCCGAGCCTGATCCCGGTGGTCGCGGTCGCGATCGCGGCAAGGAGCGTGAAGGCCTCCAGGGGCCCCCGTTCCGGGCCCTCGTCGCGGTAGAGCAGGTGGTCGCCGACCCAGATCGAGTCGAAACCCACCTCTTCCGCCGCCCGGGCCATGGCGAGGTACTCCCCGATCGGGACCTTCCGCTCGGCTTCCGGAAGCTGGATCCCCACCCGCGGCCCCCTAGGCATCCGCCGGAGCATACGGCCGGCGCCTCAAGGCGCCCGGTTCGGCGCCGATGGACTAGAACCATGGGACGAACCGTTCCTGCACGGCCGCCGCGCGCCCCGGAGGCACTTGGGGACAGCGCAACGGTTGAGGCTACCCTCCCGTCGCCCAACGGCAAACCGCGCCGCCGGCAGGACGACGGGTGGCTGGACCGGTGGGCGCTGACGGTCTCGGACCTCACGCGGCTCACGAACACCCATCCCATGATGGACGCGATCGTCGAGGAGCAACGGGGGCGCAGGATCCGGATCGGCGATCGATGGCTGGCGGACTTCGCCAGCTGCAACTACCTCGGCTTCGACCTCGATGAAGAGATCATCGCGTCGGTACCCGAGTACCTCGCGAAGTGGGGAACGCACCCTTCGTGGTCGCGACTCCTGGGCAGCCCCAGGATGTACTCCGAGATCGAAGAGCAGATGACGGAACTCCTGCACGCGCCAGACGTGCTTCTGCTTCCGACCATCACCCATATCCACACCTCGGTGATCCCCGTGTTGGTCGGCGACGGGACCATCTTCCTTGACGGTCGCGCACACAAGACGATGTACGACGGCGCGATGTACGCGGCCGGCCACGGGGCGTCGATCGTCCGGTTCCGGCACAACGACCCTGAGCACTTGGCCGAGCTGCTCGACGACGCGATGTATCCATCGCCGCGGGTGATCGCCATGGACGGTATCAACTCCATGACCGGGAACGCGCCCGACCTGGCCGCCTTCTCTCGCCTTGCCACGGAGCACCATTGCCTGCTCTACGTGGATGACGCGCACGGATTCGGCCTGATCGGTGAGCGCTCACCCGATGAGCTCTGTGACTACGGCACGTCGGGCAACAGCGTGTTCCGGCACCTGGGCGTTTCCTACGACGATGCGGTGCTCGTCGCCGGCTTCTCGAAGTCCTATTCCTCTTTGCTCGCGTTCATCTCGCTCACGACGCCCTTGAAGGACGCCCTGAAGGTGCTCGCCCCTCCCTACCTGTACTCGGGTCCGTCGCCGGTCGCATCGCTCGCGACCACGCTCACCGGACTCGAGGTGAACCGGAGACGCGGAGACCTCGTGCGTCTGGACGTGTGGCGGAAGACCGCACGCGTGTTGGACGCTATGCGCGCCCTCGGGATCCATACACCGAACACGTCGGGACACCCCATCATCGAGATCCCGCTCGCCAACCATGAGGAGATCGACGATGTCGGCCGATACCTGTTCGAGCACGGCATCTACGTCACGATGGCCGCCTACCCTCTGGCACCCAAGAGCGAGGTGGGGTTCCGGATCCAGGTCACGGCCGCCAACGGGGACGATGAGATCGAAGAGCTCATCGCGGTCTTGACCTCGTTGAAGGAGCGGTTCCAGCTCGAACAGCTCCACCCGGCCACCGCCTGATCTGCCGGCGCCAGCCGACCTCGGACTACCCAAAGGGACTAGCTCGGTCCGGTTCCCCAAAAAAGCAGCTCATCCCGGGCCGACAGGCGCCGATAGATAAGGGTCATGAGGAACCGGCTGTGGCTCGTCTACGGAGCGATCGCTTCGGTTGCGACGCTGGGATACTTCGTTACCGGGCACGTCAGCTACGTGATCAACGTCATCGGGCTCTCCTCGCCCGTGATGATCGTGGTGGCGCTCCGGATCTGGAAGCCTGAGAAGCGGCTGCCATGGATCATGTTCTCGCTCGGGATGTTCACGTTCGTCCTGGGCGACGTCGTCTCCTACAACTACGACAAGTTCCATTCGATCGCGCCTGCCCTGTTCCCGTTCGACGCCGATGGCCTGACCCCCTTCCCCGGCTGGGCCGACGGGTTCTACCTCGCGGTGTACGTGTTCTTGGTCGCCGGCATCTTGCTGCTCATCCACGCGCGTGATCCCAGCCGCGACCGCTCGAGCTTCATCGACGCATTGATGTTGTCGCTCGGCATCGGCGTGGTCTCGTGGGTGATCCTGATCTCGCCGCAGGCCTACCAACAAGACGTGCCGCTTTCCGTGAAGCTCACCTCGATGGCGTACCCGCTCGCGGACCTGCTGCTCCTGGGCGCCGCCCTCCGGTTGGCCGTCGGCGCGGGTCGCAAGCCTATGGCGTTCCGCCTGATCGTCGCCGCGATCGTCACCCTATTCATCACGGATGCCTTCTACGCGTGGGTGAACCTGTATACGGACGCGGGCTATCAGCCCGGAAGCGGCTATCTGGAGGCCGGATGGATCGCCTTCTACGTGCTGTTCGGCGCGGCCGCGCTCCACCCGTCGATGCGCGAGTTGTCTGAACCGGTCGCCGACATCGAAACGAAGCTCACCCGCGGACGCCTGCTCGTACTGGCCGGCGCCTCCCTCATGGCTCCGGTCCTCATCGCGTACGAGGGCGCGAAGGGCGAGAGCACGGACCTCCCGATCCTGATCGCCGCCACGGTCCTGCTGTTCATCCTCGTCGTGATCCGCATGTGGGGCCTGATGCAGCGGCAACAGCAGTACGTCCGACATGAGCAGGCGCTGCGCGAGGCCGGGATGGATCTGGTCACGGCCACGAACAGGGACAGCATCCACGCGGCGGCGGGCCGCGCCGTCCTTGCGGTGGCCGGTAACGGCGTCTCGGTAAGGATCTTCGAACAGCAGGACGTCCCCGGCGAGCTGGTGGTCGTCGCCGCACCCGGTGATGACCGAAGCGCGATCGGAACGTCCGTTCGTCTGTCCGAGTTCGAGGCGTGGAAGCGTGAACGCCTCGAGGGACGACACGCCTACCAGGTCACGCTCCGAGACGACATCGCCGCCATGCTCCAGCTGCCGGAGGAGCATCAGTCGCTCTTCGTCGCTCCCTTGTTCATGCGCGACGAGCTCCGTGGGCTCCTGGTCGTCTCGGCCGTCGAGGAGCTGTCGCGCCAGGACGCCGACTCGCTGCAGGCGCTCTCCGCACAGGTCGCCCTCGCGCTCGAGAGCGCCGCGCTGACCGAGGACCTGCTGATCGAGCAGAGCCAGAGGCGTTTCGCATCCCTCGTGAAGAACTCGTCGGACGTCGTCATGGTGACGGAGCCTGATACGACGATCCGCTACGCGAGCCCATCGGCACATCGGGTGCTCGGGTTCGAACCGAAGGAGCTCGAGGGCCGCCGGTTCGCCGAGTTGATCGCGCCGGAGGACCGAACGCGTGCATTGTCCTTCCTGACGGCGATGGCGGACGGCGAGGCTCACGTGGGATTGACGGAATACCGGGTGCGTCACCGGAACGGAACCGATCTGTACGTGGAAACGCTCCGCACGAACCTGTTGAAGGACCCGAACGTCAAGGGCATCGTGCTGAACACCCGCGACATCTCCGAGCGGAAGCAATTCGAGGAGCAGCTGTCGCATCAGGCGTTCCACGATCAGATCACCGGCCTCGCCAATCGCGCGCTGTTCCAAGATCGTGTGAGTCACGCGCTGGTACGCCAGACGCGCGACGGGAACCCCGTCGCCGTCCTGTTCATGGACCTCGACGACTTCAAGACGATCAACGACTCGCTCGGCCACGCGGCCGGCGACCAGCTCCTCGTCGCGCTCGCCGGTCGCCTGGTCGGTCGCCTCCGGACGGCCGATACCGCGGCGCGCCTCGGCGGGGACGAGTTCGGGGTGCTGCTGGAAGACGGCGGCGACGAGGGCCTGACGGCGGCAGACGTGGCGGGCCGCATCCTCGAAACGTTGGAGGAACCGTTCGACCTCGACGGGACGGAGGTCTACGCCCGCGCGAGCATCGGGATCTCGGTCGCGGAACCCGATGCGCCTGTGGGGAGCGCCGATGAGCTCCTGCGGAACGCGGACGTGGCGATGTACATGGCCAAGGAGGGTGGCAAGGCGCGGTACCAGCTCTTCGAGCCGGCGATGCACGACACCGCTCTCCGCCGACTGGAGCTGCGGGCAGCGATGCAACGCGCGATCGACCACGACGAGTTCCGGCTCTTCTACCAGCCCGTCATCGAGCTTCCGACGGGCAAGATCACCGGCGTCGAAGCGCTGATCCGCTGGTTCGACCCGGAGAAGGGGATCATCCCCCCCCTCGATTTCATTCCGCTCGCCGAGGAGACGGGGCTGATAGTCCCGATCGGACGGTGGGTCCTGATGGAGGCGTGCAGCCACGCCGCACGTTTGGCGGAGACCTTCGCTGCCCTCGACCTCCACATGGCGGTGAACCTCTCCGCGCGGCAGATCGCTCGTCCGGAGATCGTCGACGAGGTGCGTGAGGCGCTCGCCACGAGCGGTCTGGATCCCGGCAAGCTGGTGCTCGAGATCACCGAGTCGGTGATGATCCGCGACATGGACCTTGCGATCGGACGCCTCAAGGAGCTGAAGACGCTCGGCGTGCAGCTCGCGATCGACGACTTCGGCACGGGGTACTCGTCGCTCAACTACGTCCGACGCTTCCCGGTCGACATCCTGAAGGTGGACAAGTCCTTCATCGACGGCGTGACCGAAGGCGGCGAGTCCTCCGCGCTCACCGCGGCCGTGATCGAGCTCGCATCCATCCTGAACCTCAAGCCGGTCGCCGAGGGGATCGAGCGAGCCGACCAGCTGGAACAGCTCATCGCGATGAACTGCGACCTGGGCCAGGGTTTCCTCTTCGCGAAGCCGCTCCCGACCGACGAGCTCGAGGATCTGCTCGCCGAGCATGTGGCGATGCGGCTCGAAGCCGACGCACTCGCGGACCGCTCCGACTGACGAGGATCGCTTTCCCGCCGCGCGGAATAGCATCAACCTCCAAGACGTCAGAACGGAGGCGCTCTCGCGCACCCCGAGCACGGAGGAGGGTCCCGTCATGGGAAGCGACACGACGATCAAAGTGTTGGCGCTCGAAGGCTTCGACCGCCCGCCCGCGGTCATCGACGTACCGGCACCGGAACCGGAGGCCGGCGAGGTTCTCGTCCGCGTCCACGCGGCCTCTGTGAATGCATTCGACACCTTCGTGGCGATGGGGATGGCGAAGGACTTCATGACCTACGAGTTCCCCGCGGTGCTCGGACAAGATGTGGCGGGCGTGGTGGAGGCTATCGGCGACGGCGTCGAGGGGCTCCGGAGCGGCGATCGCGTCTTCGGCACGATAGGCTCGAAGGGCGCCGTGCACGATGGGACGTTCGCCGAGCTCTCCACGCCGCTTGCGCCCGCCCTAGCGCTCACCCCGGCGGCGGTCGACGATCAGCAGGCAGGGGCGCTGGGCGTCGCCGGCACGACGGCGATGAGCGCGGTGGAGGCGATCGACCCATCGCGCGGAGCGACGGTTCTGGTCGTCGGTGCGACGGGCGGCGTCGGAACGTTCGCGATCCAGCTCGCGGCCGGGCGCGGCGCGATCGTGATCGCCACGGCCAAGCCCGGTGACGAGGTTGTCGTGACGGATCTGGGGGCCACGGAGACCGTCGACTATTCGAACGACGTGATCGCTGCTGTCCGCGAGCGCCATCCGGATGGGATCCACGCGCTCATCGACCTCGTCAACCGTGATCCCGGAACGTTCGGAGCGCTCGCCGGTCTCGTGCGAGATGGAGGCCGCGCCGTATCCGCGGTGGGCGGCGCCGGTGACGCGACCGAGATCGGTGGGGTGGAGGTGCGCAACATCGGCAGCGACCCGTCACACTTGGGTCCGCTTGCTTCCATGATCGAGGAGGGGAAGCTCACCGCCGCGATCCAGCGAACGTACCCGCTGGCGGACGCGGGCCAAGCGCTGACCGACTTCACGAACCAGCACACCGTGGGCAAGCTCGTGATCGCGATGCCCGACGCGTGACGGCCGGGGCTATGGAGTGGTGGTCATCGTCGGCACGGCAGCGTCGCGCACGTAGGCCGACCACGAGCTTCGACCCTGATCGTCGACCCCGATCGTCGCGAGGACACGAGCGGTGTCGGGATCGATGATCAGGGTCTCCGTCGAAGGCTGGACGTGGAACGTGAAACCCTCGCCGGGACGCCCGAGCGGATCGGTGATGGCCGGTTCGAACGTGATCCCCGGGGTCTCAGCCGCGAGTTCGAGCAGACCATGTCGAACATCGGGCGGGGTGTTGGGCTGCGCCAAGAGGTCTCCGATCCCGGTGAAGATCCCCAGCGGCCCGCTGGGCTCCTCGATGACGCGCCCAGCGTGGATCGCGTTGCGCAGTTCGTCGGGATCGGACGGGAGCGTCGCGACGTCGAAGATCGAGAGCCCTCCCCGTCGATAGCCTTCGACCGCGGAGGCCGGAAGCGGCGGGCGTCCGGCTTGGATCCATCTCGTTCGATCGTCGGGTGATGCGAAGTCGACCTGTTCGATCGTCTTCACCTGGCGACCCGAGCCATCGGAGGCGACCCACGTCTGGAGTCGCTCGCGCACGACGAGGTCCCAGTCGAGCCCTGAACTGACGTCCCCGCCGCCCCCGATCCCCTGCGTCTTCACGTCGGTGTACAGGAATCCCGCTCCCGGTTCGATCGGTTGGATCGTCGACGCGAGGTCTGCGAGTCGTCTCAGCTCCGATGCCCCAGAGGCCGCCGGCCCGCCGTGCCCGCTCGGAAGAACCACCTGGAGGACGATCGAGATGAACGCGAGCGCCGCCGCGATGCCGAGGAGGACGGAGTACCGGCGACGATGAGCCGGGTGCGACGCGCTCCCCTCGACGGGTGCCTGAAGGGCGGCCGTTCCGGGTCGGCCCTCCTCGTCGATCAGGCGCCGGAGGCGCTGGCGGGCGCGTGCCTTCGCGGCGTCGTCCGTCTGGGGCGCACCGAGCGCGTCGCGGATCCTCTCGAACTCATCCATGGGGCTCGGGGTCCTCCGTCGTGGCTTCGTCCGGGGTGCGGGCGATCGCTTCATCGCCTCCATCTAGTGTTTCCCGCACATCGGTGAGCAGTTCCCGCAGCGTCGCCCGCGCCCGATGGATCCTCGAACGAACGCTCCCGACCGGGATGGCGAGGACGTCGGCGGTTTCCTGGTACGTGAGCTCGCCGAGGGCGACCAGCAGGAAGGGGCTGCGCTGTTCCTGGCGAAGCTCCGACAGCGCCTTGCGCAGGATCGGGGCCAGGCGAGCAGCGTCCAAGGTCTCGATCTCGATCGGATCGGTTGCCTCGCGCGGCCTCGGAACGCGTGCGAGCAGGTCGTGTTGGCTCCGCTCCCCACGCAGATGATGTCGGGCCACGTTGTACGCGATCCCGAAGAGCCAGGACCTCGCGGAAAGGTACCCGAGGTCGTAATTGGCCCTCCGCTCGAACGCGATCAGGAACGTCTGTGCCGCGATCTCCTCACCGGTCTCGCGACCGACGATCCGCTGGGCGAACCGGCGGACCGCGTCGTAGTGTCGCTCGAAGATCTCCCGGAACTTCTCGGGGTCCTCGAGAGAGCGATGGATCAGTTCGGCGTCGGTCGCCTCAGCGCCGGACACGACCCCTCAGGGTTTCCAGCGCAGCGAGGACACCTTGTTCGAGAGGGTCCCGTAGTTCGTGCAGTTCGGGGTGCAGGTGAGCACGGACCCTCCGAAGTTCGTGTTCTCGAACTTCTTGTTGGTGTCGCATCCTCCGAAACCCTTCCCCGAGCTGAACAGGTTGTCCCATGAGGCGCCAACGTCGGCAACGTCCCACACTACCCCGACGGCACAGGTCTCCGTCGCGAAGTAGCTCTTCGACGTGCCGCCGTAGCCGATGCCGGAGAACTCGGTCCCGATCAGGACGTCGGCGGTTGCGGTGGCGATCGTGTCGGCTGCGAGCACGGCATCGGTCAGCGAGGCCGGCGTGGTCCCTTCCGGGACATCGATCGCTCCCGAAGATCCTGCCGCCAAGGCCTCCGCGTACGTCGGATAGCAGCCGAGGTCGATCGCGGTCGCCAGGATCGCACCTGAGGCCTCGATCGAGCTGGGCACCAACAGGACCGCACAGTTGCTCGGCGCGGCTGAAGCCGGAACGGCCGTCACGCAGGGCGTCGCGGCAGCGAACAGGGTGACGAGTACCACAGCGTGCAACTTGGACACGGAGATCCTCCCCTTTCACCGATCCCGGTGACCGTAGGGAGCAGCCCGCACACGATGGAAGAGCAGAACCTCGTCGGTTCGTCGTCGATTCGGCGTCGTGGTTCCGTGGGTGGACCGATACCGGAACCGGACGACTGCCTCATGGCAATCAAGGGTCAGTGGTACCGACCGTCTACCTCGTGGGGATCGATGACCTCGAGCGCATCCCCGAGTTCCTCGATCTCGGGCTCATCGTCGTCGTATCGCCGGACCCGACCACGCTCCGCCGATGGCAGCACGAGCAGGAGCTCGGCGAACCGGCGATGGACCGGCCAGCCGCGACGTCCGGGGTCGTGGTCGAGATGGCTGCGCGGCGGATCGCGTATCGAGGCGTGCCCCTCACCCTGAGCGACCGGGAGTTCCGGGTGCTTGCGGGCTTGGTCCACGGGAGGGGGCGAGCGTTCAGCTTCGAGGAGATCCGACGGCTGGCGTGGGGTGAGGCCACCAACGTCCCGATCGACATCTACTCGATCAGATCACTGATCCAGCGGCTCCGAGCCAAGCTCCGAGCCGTGGCAGCACCGGACACGATCGCACCCGTTCGGAGCTTCGGGTTCCGACTGGAGGAGGGTCCCGTCGGAGCGGCCGCGGGCACCGGCGGCCGGTCGAGCGCAGCTAGTCTCGCCAGATGACCTTGGCGTCCGCCGCGTGCCGCTTCAGCCAGAGGATCGCGGTCTCCACCGCTTCGGGTCCTGGGAAGTAGTCGGCCGCCAGCATGATGGCTTTGCCCTCGACCTCCAGAGACACGCTGTACGTCTCGGGTCCGATGCGATGAACCACGAAGGCGCCCACCTCGCGGACGGGATCGGCCGGGGACTGCACGTCATGGCGCGGGGCCATCGACTCTCCTCTCTCCACGGGTGAGTGGCACGCTGAAGCCACCCCTTCTGAAGAGGTATTGCCGGGAGGAGGCGGGACGGTTCCCGTCCGATACGGACCCCGCGTGCGGAAGAGGGCCCGAGCTCGGTCAGGCTCCCGCCCTCGACGCTGAAGCCGCTGACCGCGTCGATCGCCGCATCCACGACGTAGAGGTTGTTCCCGCCCACGTCCAAGCGAGCGTCGAAGGGTCGGATGCCGAGGCCGCTCGCGAACGCCGTGTCCGTCAGGTGCACGAGTGAACCGTCCGCCTGGATCTCGTAACTCGAGATCGTTGTGCTGCCCGTGTTGACCGCGAACAGGTACCGGCCGTCGTGAGAGATCTCGACCCAGCAGGGTGCCGTCTGTCCATCGGCGTACGGGGAGGAGCCGATCGAACCCAGGGCACCGTCCTCGGCGACCGAGAACGCCGACACCGATCCGTTCCCGGCACCGCCGTGGGCGTTCGAGACGTAGAGGTGTCCGGGGTCGGTCGGTGAGAACTCACTGCCGAACGGACCGGCGGCCTCCGCAGCGAACGGCGAGCCGCCAGCGGGAGTCAGGCGTCCGTCCTGGCCCACGACGAAGCTGTCGATCAGGAAGGTGCTGGGGTCGGTCGTGCCGACCTCGATCCCGATCAGGTTGTTCCCCGTGGCGTTGAACAGGATGTCCCCGGGGTTCGCGGTTGCCGGCAGGGGGACCGTGGACC
>JALYLP010000133.1 GCA_030774195.1 Actinomycetota bacterium
GCGCCGGGCCGCCTTCGCGGCAGCGGCGTCCGCGCCGCCGCCCGCCTTCGTCCGGCCGCCCGCCATGGCGCCTAGAACAGCTCCAGGTACTCGGCGCGCTCCCAGTCCGTGACCCAGTCCGTGAACCGGGACAGCTCGTAGCGCCGCATCGCCGAATACACGGTCACGAACTCTTCGCCGAAGAACTCCTTCGTCGCCGGCTCCTGCTCGAGCGCTTCGAGCGACTCTTCGAGCGCGATCGGGAGCTTCTCGAAGGACGGATCCTCCTCGGCCGGGACGCCCGGCTTCGACGGCTCGGGCGCCGGCAACCCCTCTTCGATGCCACGGAGACCGGCCTGGATCATCGCTGCCCCGACGAGGTAGGGGTTCGACAGGGCCGAAGGCGCCCGGTACTCGATGTGCTTGTGTTCCGGGCCCCCGCCCTTCACCCGGACCAGTGCCGAGCGATCCTCGAGCCCCCACGAGATGTTCGACGGGCTGAACGTGTGCGGGCGCCTGCGGCGCAAGCAGTTCACGGTCGGGGCGATCACCGCGTCGAACGCACGCGCGTACTTCAGTACCCCGGCGATGAACGAGCGGCACGTGTCGGTCATCCCCTGCGGGTCACGGGAGTCACCGAACGCGTTCTGACCCGAGTCCGCGGAAAGCAGCGACAGATGGGTGTGGCACCCGCTCCCGGAGTGGTCCGCCCACGGCTTCGTCATGAACGTGGCGAGGTAGCCGTCCTGCTTCGCGATCTCCTTGACGCCGTTCTTGAACGTGAACGCGTCGTCCGGACCGGCGAGCCCGCGGCCGGGCGCGAAGTTGATCTCCCACTGCGACCCGGCGTACTCACAGTTCGCGGTGATGATGTCCACGCCGACCTTCGACATCTCCTCGATGATCCTCCGGATCGTGGGGACGTAGTCGTTCCGGACGGTGTTGAAGATCTGATAGCCGTCGAAGAGCGGCTCATGCGTGTCCCCCGTCAAGAGGTAGAACTCGAACTCCGAGCCCATGAGGGTGTCGAATCCCATCGAACGAGCTTTCTCGAGCGCGCGCCGGAAGACGAAGCGCGGGGTGGCCGCGAGCGGGGTCCCGTCGTACCACTGCGCGTCGCAGATGAGCCTCGCCGTCCGATCCATCCACGGGATCACCGCGGCCGAGTCCGGGTCGGGGAACAGCAACTGGTCTCCGTACCCTTTCTTGTCGTGATACAGGGTGCCCGGGACGACGTCCGAGCGGGTGTCGAGCACGCTCGCTCCCCCGTACATGTTGAGCCCCCGCTCGGCGTAGTCGAAGGCGTGGGCGATCGGGATCGTCTTCGAGCGCGAGATGCCGTGCATGTCGGGTAGTTCGAACCGGACGAATCCGACCCCGTCCGACTGCCAGCCCCCGAGGATCTCCCTGACGTCGCTCATGCATCCGGCTCCTTCCGTCCCGCGCAACGGCTTGCGGTGTGGTGGGTATACCTTGAAGGCCGTTGGTCCGCAACGGGGCGTTGCCCTACGCTAAGGCGGAGGCGGGGCAGGCGGGCCGCCGCGGTCCGTGCGAGGGAGAGCCGGATGGCGAAGGCGTCGATCGAGAGCGACCGAACGCACGTGTTCCCGCTCGAGCTCGGGCGTGCGATGCCGGTCATCGTCCGTGGCGAGGGGGTCTGGGTCGTGGACGCGGCCGGTCGTCGGTATCTGGACGCGATGAGTGGCGGATCGATGGCCGCGACGCTCGGGCACGGCCGGCGCGACATCATCGCGGCCGCCCGCGCCCAGGCCGAGAAGCTCGCCTACGTCCACAACGAACGGCTCACGAACCCGCTCCAAGAGCGCCTGGCTGATGAGCTGATCGCGGTTGCCCCCAAGGGGTTCGGTCGCGTGAAGTTCACGGTTGCCGGGGCGGACGCCATCGAGATGGCCATCCAGCTCGCCCGCAGCTATCACGTCGAGCGGGGCGACCATGGCCGCTGGCAGATGATCTCGCCGGCTCAGGCCTATCACGGCCCGACCATGGAGACCCTCGCGCTCACGGGACGACCCGGGCTGCACGGCCCCTTCGGCCCGTACCTCCCCCAGCACCTCCACATCCCGCCGAGCACCTGGCGTTTCGATCCGACCGGTGAAGCAGCGCTCGCGGCCCTCGATCGAGCACTCGAGGAAGCCGGTCCGGAGCACGTCTCCGCGTTCTTCTGCGAAGCGATCAGCGCCGCCGCCCTGCCCGCGTACACGCCGCCGCCGCGGTTCTGGGAGGGCCTCGCGGAGCGGCGCGAGCGCTTCGGGTTCCTCGTGTGTTTCGACGAGGTCGTGACGGGCGTGGGCCGTACAGGGGACTGGTTCGCCGGCGCGGCGACCGAGTGCACACCCGACATCATCGCGACCGCGAAGGGCCTCGGAGCCGGCTACGCGGCGATCGGGGCGGTGCTCGTCCAGCAGCACGTCTACGAGGCGGTCGCCCGCGGATCGCGGCGGTTCACCCCCGGACACACGTGGGACGGGGCACCGCTCGCCGGTGCCGTGGGTCTCGCGGTGTTGGAGGCGTTGCGGTCGGAGCGGCTCGTCGAACGGGTGCGGGACCGCGGGCCGAAGCTGCGGGATGAACTCGAAAGCGCCCTAGCCAGCATCCCGATGGTTCGTGAGGTGCGTGGCCGCGGCTACCTGCTCGGGGTGGAGTACGTCGACCCGCGCGACAACACTTCCTTCCTCCCGCGCGAGCTGCGGGTCGCAGGACGGATCGACGACGTCGCGTTCGAGCGGGGCCTCATCACCTTGTCCACGCAGCCGACGCGCGACGGGTTCGCAGGCGACCAGTCGCTGTTCGCCCCGGCATTCACGGCGACGGACGAGGAGCTCATCGAGATGGTTTCCCGGTTCGCCGACGTGGTGGCGGACGTCGCGGAGGAAGTGGAGAAAGAGCTGTCGACGCTTTCTGCAACTGGGGGTTCGCGATGAGTCCTCCCGATGCGTCTGCCGCCCCCATGCGAGCGCTGATCCTCCAGCACGAGGAGCCGACGCCGCCGGGGCTCGTCACCGAATGGCTCGGCGGGCACGGAGCGAGCGTCGAGACGTTCCGCATCGACAAGGATGACCGCGAGGTGGATCCGACCCGATACGGCCTCATCGTGTCGCTCGGCTCCGAGTTCGCCGCGTTCGACGACACGAAGCCGTTCGTCCCCCGCGAGGCGACCCTGATGCGGCGAGCGGTCGACGCGGAGGTCCCGGTGCTCGGCCTCTGTTTCGGCGGTCAGTTGCTGGCGCGCGTCCTCGGCGCCGAGGTCTATCGCTCGACCGACTCGGAGATCGGCTGGTTACCCGTCCGGAGCACGGACCCCGAGATGGTGCCCGAGGGACCGTGGTTCCAATGGCACTTCGACACGTTCGCGCTTCCGCCGGGAGCCACCCTGATGGCCGAGACCGACGTGGGGCTACAGGCCTTCGTGGCGGGTCGGAGCCTCGGGCTGCAGTTCCATCCCGAGGTCACAACCGACATCATGACCGACTGGGTGCGCGTCTACCGCCACGAGCTCGACGCGGACGGCGTGGATCCCGACGCACTGCTCGACGAGACGAAGCGACGTGCCGTGGACAGCAGACGGATGTCGTTGCGGCTCATGGACTGGTTCCTCCGCGACGTCGCGCGACTCCACCCGGGCCGTTCACGAGCGGCCCTCGGCTGAGGAAAACGGGCGACGATGGAGAGGACGGTGCGGGCGGCGATCCGATCCGAAGACACCAGGGCGTTCCCGCGGTTCCTCGACCTGCCATACCCGAACATCGAACGCGGCGACGGGGTCTGGCTCACCACGACCGACGGCCGACGCATCCTCGACGCGTGCTCGGGAGGCGCCATGGTCGCCTGTCTGGGACACGGTGTTCCGGAGGTCGTCGCCGCGGCCGCCGAGCAGGCCGAAGCCATCTCGTACTTCTATAACCACCATTTCACGAACGAGCCGCAGGAAAGACTGGCCAACCGCCTGTTGGAGGTCGCGGCGCCGGAGATGGCGCGGATCCGGTTCGTTTCCGGTGGTTCCGAGGCCAACGAGACGGGGCTGCAGTTGGCGCGGCTGTACCACGTGGAACGAGGTGAGACGGACCGCTGGCGAGTGATCTCCCCGGCGCAGGCCTACCACGGTTCCACGATGGGAACGCTTGCCCTGAGCGGCCGCCGCACGCTTCAGGAGCCGTACACCCCGTACCTCGCGCACCATCTGCACATCGAGCCATCGACGTGGCGGTTCGATCCGAGCGGCAAGGCTGCGCTGCGACAGCTGGACGGTCTCCTTGAGGAAGCCGGACCGAAGACGATCGCGGCGTTCTTCTGCGAGCCCGTGAGCGCAGCGGCGTTGCCCGGGTACTCGCCGCCGGAAGCCTTCTGGCGCGGACTGGACGAGCGCCGGAAGGCGCACGGTTTCTTGGTCTGCTTCGACGAGGTGGTCACCGGGATGGGACGCGTCGGGACCTGGCTCGCCGCTCATCAGATGCCGATCGAGCCCGACATCGTTGCTATCGGGAAGGGCCTCGGCGCCGGATACGCGCCGCTCGGTGGCGTGTTCTGCAAGCAGGAGGTGTACGACGCGATCGATCGAGGCTCGCGCGAGTTCGACCTGGGGCATACGTGGGACGGCGCCCCCGTGTCAGCCGCCGCGGGCCTGGCGGTGCTCGACCTTCTGGTGGAAGGGGGCCTGGTGGATCGTGTCCGCGAACGGGGACCGAAACTCCGGGACGAGCTCGAAGCGGCGCTCGAGGGCTCCGAGATCGTGCAAGAGGTGCGGGGTCGCGGGTTCTTGCTCGGCGTGGAGCTCGTTGACCCCCGCGACGGCGAGTCGTTCCTGCCCGTCGAGCTCGACGCGGCGTCGCTC